>JAKFCR010000220.1:0-18171 GCA_036676545.1 Aeromicrobium sp.
CTAGAAGTTCCCTCGCTTGGCCTGCTCGCGCTCGATCGCCTCGAACAGGGCCTGGAAGTTGCCTTTGCCGAAGCCTAGTGACCCATGGCGCTCGATGAGCTCGAAGAACACCGTCGGACGGTCGCCGATCGGCTTGGTGAAGATCTGCAGGAGGTAGCCGTCCTCGTCGCGGTCGACCAAGATGCCGCGCTTCTGCAGCTCCTCGATCGGCACCCGCACCTCGCCGATCCGCGCACGCAGCGCGGGGTCGGTGTAGTAGGAGTCGGGGGTGTCGAGGAACTCGATGCCGGCCGCCCGCAGCCGGTCGACGGTCTCAAGGATGTTTTTGGTCGCCAGCGCGAGGTGCTGGGCACCCGGGCCGCGATAGAACTCGAGGTACTCGTCGATCTGCGACTTCTTCTTGCCGATCGCCGGCTCGTTGAGCGGAAACTTCACCCGGTGGTTGCCGCTGGCAACGACCTTGCTCATCAACGCGCTGTACTCGGTGGCGATGTCGTCGCCGACGAACTCAGCCATGTTGGTGAAGCCCATGATGCGGTTGTAGAAGTCGACCCATTCGTCCATGTGGCCGATCTCGACATTGCCGACGACGTGGTCGAGAGCCTGGAAGATCCGCTTGGGCGCATCGGCGGCGCGCTCCATCGTGGAGTGACGCTCGACGTAGCCGGGCAGGTACGGACCGGTGTACTTGCTGCGGTCGACCAGTGTGTGGCGGGTGTCGCCGTACGCCGCGATCGCCGCGATGCGTACGGTGCCGTGCTCGTCGGTCAGGTCGTGAGGTTCTTCGAGGATCGTTGCTCCCTCGGCGCGCGCGTGCTCGATGCAGACGTCGACGTCGGGGACCTCGAGGGCGATGTCGGTGATGCCGTCGCCGTGGATGCGGTGGTGGTCGAGCACGAAGCTGTCGGGATCGACGCCGCCCTTGAACACGAAGCGCACGGCACCGCTCTCGAGCACGAACGCGTGGTGGTCGCGGTTGCCGGTCTCGGGACCGGAGTAGGCGACCAGATCCATGCCGAAGGCGGACATGAAGAAGTGCGCGGACTGCGTGGCGTTGCCGACGGCCCACACGACGGCGTCCCAGCCGGTGACGGGGAACGGGTCGGACTTGGTGTCGTACTCCACCAGGCCGACGAGCTGCTTCAGCTGGTCGAGATCGAGCTCGGCAAGGCGTTCGGAGTCGGTCAGATCGATGGTCATGTCCCTAGGTCACCCCACTTGATGACCGATGGGCAAGCGAGCCAGTCGCAGGTGGTCAGGTATGACACTTGAGCGGAGTAGTCTGGGCTGTAAGTAGGCAATCTGACTAGGAGTTGGTGACATGGATCAGCTCGATGTTGCGCTCGTCGAGGCGATGCGTGAGAACCCCCGCGTCGGGGATCTCGAGCTGTCGCGGATCACTCGGGTCGCGCGCGCCACGGTTCAGTCGCGGCTCGCCAAGATGGAGGCGGCCGGGATCATCACCGGCTACGGCCCCGACATCGATCTGGTGGCCGCGGGCCACCCGGTCGTCGCCTTCGTCACGCTTGAGATCGCCCAGGGCTCGCTGGACGCGGTGACCGAGGAGCTCGAGTCGTTGCCGAATGTGCTCGACGCGTACGTCACCAGTGGCGCGGCCGACGTCGTCTGCAAGATCGCCGCGACCTCCCACGAGGACCTGCAGTCGGTGCTGCTGCACATCAGCCAGTCCGGCACAGTCGTCCGCTCGACCAGCGTCATCGTCCTGTCCGAGCTGGTGAAGCCCCGTGTGCTGCCCATGCTCCGCAAGGGAGCGACCGGCAGCTCATCCAGAGCCCCCGCCTACCGCGGCTGAGTCAGCTTGGTCAGGCGGTCCAGGGCTTCGGCTATGACTTCGGGCTTCTTGCAGAAGGCCCAGCGGACCAGGGGAGCCCCGGCTTCGACATCGTCATAGAAGACCTGGTGGGGGATAGCGACGACACCGGCGACTTCGGGCAGGGCTCGGCAGAACTCCATCCCGTCGGTGAAACCGAGCGGACGGATGTCAGTCGTCGCGAAATAGGTGCCCTCCGGCACGAACACCTCGAACCCGAGTTCAGCGAGGCCCGAGCAGAGCAGGTCGCGCTGCATCTGCATCTGCGCGACAAAGGATGAGAAGTACGCATCGTCGAATCCGAGGGCCTCAGCGATCGCGGGCTGGAGCGCAGAGCCCGACGTATAGGTGAGGAACTGCTTCACGCCGATCATCGCCGACACGAGAGCCGCAGGCCCGGTGGCCCAGCCGATCTTCCAACCGGTGAGCGAGAAGCTCTTGCCACCGCTCGAGATCGTCAGGGTCCGCTCGCGCATGCCGGGCAGCGTCGCGATGGGTATATGGGGGACACCGAATGTCAGGTGCTCGTAGACCTCATCGCTGATCACCACGAGGTCGTGCTCCTGCGCGACCGCAGCAATGGCCTCGAGCTCTTCGCGTGTCAGTACGGCGCCGGTCGGGTTGTGTGGAGTGTTGAGCAGAATCGCCGTCGTACGCGGCGACACCGCCGCCCGCAGCTCGTCGATCGGCAATCGGAAATCAGGTGCCCGAAGTGTGACGGGCTTGCGTACGCCGCCGGCCATCTGGATCACCGCGACATACGAGTCGTAGTAGGGCTCGAGCACGATGACCTCGTCGCCCGGATCGACGAGTCCGAGGATCGCCGAGGCGATGGCTTCAGTCGCACCGGTCGTCACGCCGACCTCGGTGTCTGGATCGAGCGTCAGACCATAGAACCGTTGTTGATGAGCGGCGATGGCCAGACGCAGCTCGGGCACGCCGATGCCGGGCGCGTACTGGTTGCGACCCGATCGCATTGCAGCCGAAGCAGCGTCGATGATCGACGTCGGGCCGTCGGTGTCCGGGAAGCCCTGCCCCAGGTTGATCGACCCGGTACGAAGCGCGAGCGCGCTCATCTCCGCAAAGATCGTCGTGCCAAGACCGGTGATGCGCGCGCTTGAGGTCTTCACGAGACCGACGATAGACCCGCCGACCACCTACGCTGGCGCGGTGACTCCTGCACTGACTCGTGCGCGCCTCGCCGTCGCGGCTGGTTTCTTCCTGCACGGACTCGTGTTCGCCGCGATCGTGACGCAGACGCCGCGCATCAAGGACAAGTTCGACATCGACGATGGAGCCCTCACCGGCATCCTCGTTATGGTCGCCGTCGTGTCGGGAGTCGGCTCGGTCATTGCCGGCATGATCGCCGAGCGTCGTACGAGCGCCGTGGCGTTCAAGCTGGCGCTCGCCACGATCGGGCTTGGTGCTCTGCTGGTCGGACTGGCCCCGAACTTCGGACTGCTTCTCGCCGCCTTCGTCGTCTACGCACTCGGCGTTGGTGGAGTCGACGCGGGTATGAACATGCAGGGCGTACGCGTGCAGAAGGCGTACGGCCGCAGCATCATGGCCAACTTCCACGGCATGTGGTCGGTCGGCGGCATCACCGGTGCGCTGTATGCCTCGGGCGTCGCCGAGATCGACGTGCCGCTCGCGATCTCTCTGGCGATCGTGGCCGTGGTCGCCTGGCTCGTCGTCCTCTGGGCAGCCCCGTCCTTCATCGAAGCCCAGGAGCATGAGGCGGGTCTTTCAGCGAAGGGTCTCGACCTGCCATGGCGCCCGATCCTGATCTTCGGACTTGTCATCCTCCTCTTCTATGCGGCCGACACCGGCATCCTCACGTGGAGCAGCGTCTATCTCGAGGATGCGCTCGACGCGACCAAGACGATCGCGCCGCTCGCGTACGGCGCGTACCAGGCCGGCGCGCTGTTCTCGCGCTTCGGCGGTGACTTCCTCGTGCGCCGCATCGGCGCACCGTCGGTTGTGGCAATCGGCACGACGGTGGGCATCGTCGGTCTGGTGACCGTTGTCTCGGCCGCTGCACCGTTCATGGCGATCGCCGGATTCTTCACCGCCGGCCTCGGTCTCGCGATCCTGGCGCCGCTCGCATTTGCGGCCCTCGCTGGAGCCGTACCGGCCTCTGCGCTGGATGTTGCGATCGCTCGGATGAACATCGCCAACTACCTCGGCGCGATCCTTGGCGGGGGCATGATCGGTGCTGCCGCGACGGCCGATCACCTTCGTTGGGCGTTCGTGATCCCGCTCGTTCTCATCCCGATCGTCCTGCTGACGACGAAGAGCTTCCGGACGGCCGATCCAGAAGCGGTCGAAGCGGTCTAGAACCGGCGAAATTGCCTGGAAAAGCGCATAAAGTCGCCCCACCGTTCTCGGGGGGTGAAACGGTGGGGCGACAACAGGCGCCAACTGCCAGAAGCGAATTGACCCTGCTGTACAAATGCTACGCGAACGGTGCGAAAGCGTTGAAGGTTTTGGGGAAATTAACCGGTCCAGAATCAAGATGCGAGAATTGGTCTCATGACGACGACCCTCGCCCCGCAGGCCCCGGAACGATCGACCGGGCGAAAGATCGTGCGAGCGTTCGGAATTCTGCTGATTCTGGCTGGCCTCAGCATGCTGGCGTACATCGCGTGGCAGTACTACGGCACCAACATCGTGTCGAAGCAGAAGCAGAACGAAGTCAAGGAACAGATCGCGAAAGACTGGGGCAAGGGCATCGACAGCGGCGCCATCGGACTGCTGCGCGTTCCGCGGTTCGGCGACACCTACGAGAAGCCGATCGTCAAGGGATTCGACGACGGCGCGCTGGCACGCGGAGTCGGCTGGGACACCAAGAGCGCGAAGCCTGGCCAGATCGGCAACTTCGCCATCGCGGGCCACCGGGTGACGCACGGTGAGGTGTTCTCGAAGTTCCCCAAGCTCAAGAAGGGCGACTTGGTGTACGTCGAGACGCGCACGGACGTCTTCACCTACAAGCTGCGCAACAGTGGCACGAGCATCACGGTCGACTTCACGGTCGGTTGGCCGCTGCAACGCGTACCGGCACCCAACGCAGCAGGTCAGCGGCCGACCAAGGCGGTTATCACGTTGCTCACCTGTTCGGAGCTCTTCCACACGCGCAACCGCAATGTGGTCATCGGCGACCTGATCGAGACGGTCTCCAAGCCCGACAGCCCGGCTTCCTGACGAATGCACGACTACCAGCGCGAGTTCATCGAGTTCGCCCTTGACCATGAGGTGCTCAGGTTCGGTGAGTTCACCCTGAAGTCGGGGCGCACCTCGCCGTACTTCTTCAATGCCGGGCTGTTCAACACCGGTGAAAGGCTCGCCGAGCTCGGTCGCTTCTATGCGGCCGCGATCGTCGACAGTGGCGTCGAGTTCGACGTACTGCTCGGGCCTGCCTACAAGGGCATACCGATTGCGTCAGCCGCCGCGGTGCAGCTTGCTGTGCAGCACGGCCGTGACGTGCCGTGGTGCTTCAACCGCAAGGAAGCCAAGGACCATGGCGAGGGCGGTCTCGTTGTCGGCTCGCCGCTCGAGGGTCGGGTGCTCGTTGTCGATGACGTCATCACCGCAGGCACCGCGATCCGCGAGGTCATGGAGCTGGTCGACGGCGCCGGCGCGCACGTTGCCGGCATCATCGTCGCCGTCGATCGGCAGGAGCGTGGCAAGGGCGAGCTGTCGGCGATCCAGGAGGTTGAGCGCGACTTCGGCGTCACCGTCACCGCGATCGTCACGTTGGGCCAGATCATCGAGTACGTCGAGGAGACCGGGCGACACAGCGAGCACCTCGCGGCCGTGCGCGCCTACCGCGACGAGTACGGCGTGGCGTGACCGAGCCCGACCTGCCTGGCGTTGGACCGTGGGAGGGCGAGTTGCCGGTCGGCGATCACTTCGATCCCGAGCTGCTGCGCGACGGTGACCGGCGCAACGTCATTGACCGCTACCGCTACTGGACGCTCGAGGCGATCGTCGCCGATCTCGATCTGCGGCGTCACCCGTTCCATGTCGCGATCGAGAACTGGCAGCACGACTTCAACATTGGATCGATCGTCCGTACGGCCAACGCCTTCGCAGCAGCTGAGGTGCACATCATCGGCAAGCGGCGATGGAACCGTCGTGGTGCCATGGTGACCGATCGCTACCAGCATGTGCGCTATCACGAAACGGTCGACGACTTCAGTTCCTGGGCGAGCGAGGCCGGACTTGCCGTGATCGGCATCGACAACGTCGACGACTCCGAGCCGATCGAGACTGCCAACCTGCCGCGCGAGTGCGTGCTGGTGTTCGGCCAGGAAGGCCCGGGCCTCAGCGACGAGGCCAGGAAGGCCTGCGAACGTACGTTGTCGATCGCGCAGTTCGGCTCGACCCGTTCGATCAACGCGGGCGCTGCGGCCGCGATCGCGATGCACACCTGGATTCGGGCCCATGTCTGACGATGTGTCGCTGGAGCTCGTCGATCCCGGGTCTGCCGAGGCCAGGGAAGCCGTGGCTGAGTACCTGCTGGAGCTCGACGAGCGTTTCGAGGAGGGCTTCGATCCGTCTGAAGCCGCTGGCGACGAGGAGAAGTTCGGCGGAGATCATGGCGTGTTCCTCGTCGCAGTCCTTGACGGCAAGGTCGTCGGCTGCGGTGGTTTGACGACGCTCGGTGAAGGCGTCGCGGAGATCAAGCGAATGTGGGTCGCGAAGGACGCGCGAGGTCGCGGCCTGGCTGGCCAGATCCGACGGCGGCTCGAGGAGCTCGCAGCCGAGCTCGGACATGACGTCGTACGGCTCGACACCAACCGGGCGCTGACCAATGCGATCGAGATGTACCGGGCAGCTGGCTACACCGACGTGGAGCGCTACAACGACAACCCGTACGCGGATTTCTGGTTCGAGAAGCGGCTGACTTCCTAGGTGACTCGCTGGTAGCAAAAGCAACTGGGATACTGATCTCTCCAACGCCACCACAGGAGCACGAATGCCCGTCGCAACTCCCGAGATCTACGCCGAGATGCTCGACAAGGCCAAGCGCGAGTCGTTCGCGTACCCCGCCATCAACGTCTCTTCCTCGCAGACGCTGCATGCCGCGCTCCAGGGATTCGCCGAGGCCGGCAGCGACGGCATCGTCCAGGTCTCGACCGGTGGCGCTGAATACATCTCCGGTCCAACGATCAAGAACATGGTCACCGGTTCGATCGCCTTCGCGAAGTTCGCCGAAGAGGTCGCGGCCAACTACCCGATCAACGTCGCGCTCCACACGGATCACTGCCCCAAGGACAAGCTCGACGGATTCGTACGTCCGCTGCTCGAGCTGTCGACCGAGCGGGTCAAGTCCGGGGGACTCCCGTACTTCCAGTCGCACATGTGGGACGGCTCGGCGATCGACATGGACGAGAACCTCGAGATTGCCGTTGAGCTCCTCGCCAAGGCGAAGGCAGCCAACGTCATCCTCGAGGTCGAGATCGGCGTCGTCGGCGGTGAAGAAGATGGTGTCGTCGGCGCGATCGACGACAAGCTCTACACCTCTCCTGAAGACGCACTCGCCACTGCTGCAGCGCTCGGCGTCGGCGAGAACGGTCGCTACATGACGGCCCTGACGTTCGGCAACGTGCACGGCGTCTACAAGCCGGGTGGAGTCAGCCTCCGTCCCGAGATCCTCCAGCAGGCCCAGGAAGTCGTCGGCAAGAAGTACGGCGTCGACAAGCCCTTCGACCTCGTCTTCCACGGTGGCTCAGGCTCCTCGCCCGAAGAGATCGCTGCGGCCGTCGACTACGGCGTCATCAAGATGAACGTCGACACCGATACCCAGTACGCGTTCACTCGCCCGGTTGCCGCGCACATGTTCACCAACTTCGACGGTGTGCTCAAGGTCGACGGCGAAGTCGGCAACAAGAAGGTCTACGACCCGCGCGCTTGGGGCAAGGCTGCCGAGGCTGGCATGGCTGCCCGTGTCGCCGAGGCCTGCGAGAACCTGCGTTCGGCTGGCACCAAGCTCTGACCGAGCACGCGTACGACAACGCGGACCGGGACGCGGTCTACCGCGTCATAGCCGAGCGCCGCGACATGAGGCACTTCGCCGGCGGTGCGGTCGACGAGGACGTGCTGGCCCGCCTGCTGTCGGCTGCCCACCAGGCGCCGAGCGTCGGTCTGATGCAGCCGTGGCGCATCGTGCGCGTCACCGATCCCGCACTGCGGCATGCCCTTCATGACCACGTCGAGGTCGAGCGTCGTCACACAGCCGACGCGATGGGGGAGCGGACGGACGAGTTCATGCGGCTCAAGGTGCAGGGCATCCTCGACTGCGCGGAGGTGCTGGTCGTGGCGCTCGGCGACGATCGTGACCGGCACGTCTTCGGTCGGCGCACGATGCCGCACATGGATCTCGCATCGGTGTCCTGTGCGATCCAGAACCTCTGGCTTGCGGCTCGCGCCGAAGGCATCGGTATGGGCTGGGTGTCGATGTTCGTTCCGGAGGTCGTGGCCGAGCTGATCGGTGCACCCGAGGGTGCCGAACCCGTCGCGATCCTGTGCCTCGGCCCGGTCGAGGAGTTCTACTCCCGGCCGATGCTCGAGATCGAGAAGTGGACGTCCGTACGCCCGTTGCACGATCTGCTCGCCGAAAACACCTGGCCAAGCTGACTCGTGGGACTGGCCAATCCGGCTCAGGAGGAACTGGCTAGTCTGCGGTCATGACCAATCTGTTCGGTGAACCGCCCGAGACCTTGCTCCCCGAAGACCCCGGAGCGGCTTCATTGGCTGCTGGCGACAACCCCAAGAACGTCGCGGCTCTGCACCCCGAGTCCGCTGATGCCTGGATCACGCTGGCGGAGCTGGCTCTGGCTGAAGGGCTCGACCTCGAGGGCTATGCCTTCGCGCGTACGGGCTATCACCGTTCACTCGACCTCCTTCGTCGCAACGGCTGGAAGGGTCACGGTCCACTGCCGTGGGCGCACCTTCCCAATCGTCCGTTCCTGCGTTCGCTCGCAGCACTGGCTGATGCGTCTGAGCGCTTCGGCGATGCCGGCGAGGCACAGCGTTGCCGCGAGTTCCTGCACGAGTCGAGCAAAGAGGCGTACGCGGAATTGGTCGCTCCGAAGAGCTAGCGCCACATCCGGATGGCTCCGGGTTCGATGCGCCATGAGTGCTCGGCCGCCGGCTCAGTGAGCTCACCGTCGCTCGTGCAAGGGAGCGGATCGCCGACGACGGTGACCCTCGTGCCCTGGCGATAGAGGACGTCGACGTGCTCGTGCTGGGTGCCTTTGCTGAGCTTCCAGGCGTACGCGATGCGCCGATGACGGCGGCCCGCATACGTGACCATCAGGTCCAGGCGACCGTCGGACGGGTCGGCGCCGGGCAACAGTGCCGCACCGCCGCCCACGAACCTGCCGTTGCCGACAGCGAGCTGGATGACCGAGCCGTGGGGAGGCAGTGGGCCGTCGTCCAGCGTGATGTGCAGTTTGGCGCCGGGGGTCGTGATGCCCTTGACGCTTGCGATCATGGCGCCAGCGACATATCCGACCGGCCCGAGGAACTTCTTCAGCGGACGAGCGACGATCGCTGCCTCTGCGCCGATACCGATGTGGGCCACATTGATGACGACCCTGTCGTTGCCATCGATGATCAGGTCGATCGGCTCGACGTGGTCGGCGACTATGACCTCGGCCGCCAGTGCTGCCTCGTCAGGAAGGCCCAGGGTCGCCGCGAAGTCGTTGCCGGTGCCGAGCGGCACGAGTCCGACGACGACCGAGTCGAGCCGCTGGGCCTTGCGCAGGGCCTCGATCACGGCATGCAGGCTGCCGTCACCGCCCAGCACCACGACTCCGGACACATTGGGATGGCTCGCCAGGGCGTCGTCGAGCTCCTCCGGAGTCGACGTGTTCACCACTTCGACTTTGTACGCCTCCCGCAGCGTCAGGACGGCGATGTCGACCGACTCGTCGTCGGTGGTGCCGGCAGCGGCATTGGCAATCGCGAGGAGGGTCTGCATGAGACCGCCACTCTAGACAGGTAGCGGTTGATCTTTCGGTTCGCCGAGCTTGACGAAGACGACGCCGGCGAGGATCAGCGCACCGCCGAGCAGCTGGATCGCTCGCGGCGATTCGTCGAGCAGCAGCCAGGCGAACACGACGCTCGCGACAGCCTCGCCGAGCCCCACGAACGCCGCGAGCCGCGATCCGAGGCGTCGAGTGGCAGCGATACCGAGCACGTACGCAATCGCCGCGGTGATGACGCCGAGGCCGATCACCGGCAGCCACCATGGGAGCTCGGTGTCGGCAAGGACCACATCGGAACGTGAGGTGGCGAGAGGAACGATCCCGATCAGGCCTGCAATCAGCAGGACGACGCCACCGACGATGAGGCCGCCAGCGGCGAGCACGATTCCGGGCAGTCCGTTGTCCTCGTCCGCGGAGATGATCCAGTAGAACGCCGCACCGGCCATGGCGAGCAGTGCCCACATGACGCCGAGCGCGTCGACGTCTGCACCGGACAGCAGATCGAGGACGAGAACGAGTCCGCCAAGGGCGGTGAGCGCACCGACGACTGTCAGTCGCGTAGGTCGCTGGGAGTGGCGCAGCCACAGCCACATGATCACGGCGACCGGGGACGTGAACTCGATGAGGATCGCGACGCCAACTTCCATGCGGTCAACTGCGTTGAAGTACGCGAGCTGGCAGCCCGCGACGGCGATCACGCCGTACGCGACGAGCAGTCCGGCGTTCTGGCGCAATAGGCCCCAGCGACCGCGCAACGAGATCGCCGCGGGGATCACCAGTACCGCGGCGGCGATGAGGACTCGGGCGGTCACCGCGGAGCCAGCGGTCCATCCCGACTCGATCAGAGCTTTGGCGAATGGACCCGAGAGGGCGAAGGACATCGCTGACAGGACGGCGAGCGTCAAACCAGCGCGCAGACGCGATGCCGGCACGGTGGCTGTGTCATGGGTCAACAACGTCATGGCACATGACACTACGGTTCCGGGATGTAAGGTGTCAATATGGCGTTCACCCATGACACCGAGGCGGCGCTGGTGGCAGCCGTCGAGCTGGTCAACTCCGCCGAGTCGCCCGAGTCGATGACGACGACGGATGATCTCGCGGACTTCTTCGTCCGGCACGGCTACACCGGAACGTTGGTCGGCGACACCGCAGAGCTCGATGCCGTCAGAGCGCTGCGTCCTGAGCTGCGTACTCTCCTGACCAGCTCACGTGACGAAGCCGTGCCAATCGTCAATCGCGTCCTGGCCGATGCCACTGCAGTGCCCCAGCTCGTACGCCACGGCGACATCGGGTGGCATCTGCACGCGACCGAGGACGATCGGCCGCTGCACGTCCGCATCGCTGTGGAGACGGCGATGGCGATGATCGACGCGATACGTGCGGATGAGCTCTCGCGGTTCAGCACGTGCGCTGCCGACGACTGCGATGACATCGTGCTCGACCTCTCGCGCAATCGCTCCCGACGGTTCTGCAGCACGACCTGCGGCAACCGCGAAGCGGTCGCGGCCTACCGCGCTCGCCAGTCGCAGTGACAGCCTCCAGCGGATAGACTGCACCGGTAAGAGCCCCGTGAGACCGGGGCTTGTCGCACGTTCTGGATGAATTCCGTGAGGGTGGTGCAATCCCATGCCTGCAGTTGTGATCGTCGGAGCCCAGTGGGGCGACGAGGGCAAAGGCAAGGCCACCGACCTGCTCGGTAGCCGCGTCGACTACGTCGTGAAGTTCAACGGTGGCAACAACGCCGGTCACACCGTCGTGATCGGCGACCAGAAGTACGCCCTCCACCTCCTGCCCAGCGGCATTCTCAGCCCCGGTTGTATCCCGGTCATCGGCAACGGCGTGGTCGTCGACCTCGAAGTGTTGTTCCACGAGATCGACGGGCTGGAAGAACGCGGCATCGACACCTCGCGCCTCTTGATCAGCTCCAACGCCCACGTCATCGCCGACTACAACCGGACGCTCGACAAGGTCAATGAGCGGTTCCTCGGCAGCCGCAAGATTGGCACGACCGGCCGCGGCATCGGCCCGACGTACGCCGACAAGATGAACCGTCTCGGCATCCGCATCCAAGACCTCTTCGACGAGAAGATCCTGCGCGAGAAGGTCGAGGCTGCACTCGAGCTCAAGAACCAGATCCTCACCAAGGTCTACAACCGCCGCGCGGTCGAGGCCGAGGAGATCGTCGAGGAGCTGCTGTCGTACGTCGACCGGCTCCGCCCGATGGTCGCCGACACCGCGCTGGTCCTGCACCAGGCGTTGGCCGAGGACAAGACCGTGCTGCTCGAAGCCGGCCAAGCCACGCTGCTCGACGTCGACCACGGCACTTACCCGTTCGTGACCTCCTCGTCGGCGACGACGGGTGGCGCATGCACCGGCTCGGGTATCGCACCGACCGAGATCACTCGCGTGATCGGCATCGTCAAGGCCTACGCAACCCGCGTCGGCGAGGGTCCCTTCCCGACCGAGCTGTTCGACGACGACGGTGAGCAGCTGCGCAAGAACGGCGCCGAGTTCGGGACCACGACAGGTCGCCCGCGTCGCTGCGGTTGGTACGACGCCCCGATCGCTCGCTACGCCGCGCGCATCAACGGCGTCACCGACTTCGTCCTCACCAAGCTCGATGTGCTGACCGGCTGGGAGCAGATCCCGGTGTGTGTCGCATACGACGTCGATGGCGAGCGGGTCGACGAGATGCCGATGACGCAGACGGGCTTCCACCACGCCAAGCCGATCTATGAGTTCTTCCCCGGCTGGTCCGAGGACATCTCCGAGGCGCGCACGTTCGAGGACCTTCCCAAGACGGCGCAGGAGTATGTGCTCGCTCTCGAGGGGATGTCAGGATCGCGCATCTCCACGATCGGTGTGGGTCCCGATCGTGACCAGACAATCGTGCGCCACGACCTCCTCTGACGAGCGCGGATAGGGTCGACACGTGAAGACACTCGTCATCGGCACAGGCGGCCGCGAGCACGCACTCGCCCTCGCGCTCTCACGTGATCCGCAGGTCACCGAGGTGCATGCGGCCCCCGGCAATCCCGGCATCGCCGCGGTTGCGACATTGCATGACGTCGACCAGCTCGATGGTGCTGCCGTGGCCGCGCTCGCGCTATCGCTCGGCGTTGACCTCGTGGTCGTCGGACCAGAGGCGCCCCTGGTCGCTGGCGTTGCTGACGCCGTCCGCGCTGCGGGCATCGCCTGCTTCGGACCAAGCGCCGCGGCCGCGCAGCTCGAGGGCTCCAAGGCGTTTGCCAAGCAGGTCATGGCCGCAGCAGAAGTGCCGACGGCAATGGCGCACGTGTGCGACACCGCCGAGCAGGCCGAGGCCGCACTCGATGCGTTTGGCCCGCCGTATGTCGTGAAGGACGACGCCCTCGCAGCAGGCAAGGGTGTTGTCGTCACCGACGACCGGCAGGCGGCGCTCGACCATGCGGCGGCGTGTGGCCGCGTCGTGATCGAGGAGTACCTCGACGGGCCCGAGGTCTCCCTGTTCGCCATCACCGACGGTGAGACGGTCCTCCCACTTCAGGCTGCGCAGGACTTCAAGCGCGCGCTCGACGGTGACGAGGGACCCAACACTGGTGGCATGGGCGCCTACACTCCGCTCGACTGGGCGCCCGACGACCTGGTCGCGGAGGTGTCGCGACGCGTCCTCGTGCCGACCGTGCAGGAGATGGCACGTCGAGGCACTCCCTTCCAAGGGCTCCTCTACGCCGGACTCGCGCTGACCAGCCGCGGCACCCGAGTGATCGAGTTCAACGCTCGGTTCGGTGATCCCGAGACGCAGGCATTGCTCGCAGTCCTCAAGACCCCGTTGTCCGCACTGCTCAACGGCGCTGCGACCGGCACGCTCGGCGAGGTCGGTATGCCGCAGTGGCACAAGGAGTCTGCGGTCACGATCGTGATGGCAGCCGACGGCTACCCCGAATCCCCGCGCAAGGGCGATGAGATCCTCGGCATCGAGGCAGCCGACGCGATCGAGGGTGTCGACGTCATTCACGCTGGGACAGCGCTTATCGGCGGTGAGCTGGTGACCTCTGGAGGCCGTGTCCTGTCGGTCACCGCCACCGGCAGCACCCTCGCCGAAGCGCGCGAACGCGCGTACGCCGGCGTGGCCGAGATCAGCTTCGACGGTGCCCACGCCCGTACGGATATCGCCCAAGCCGCGGCGGATGGGACAATAGAGGCGTGACCACCCCCAACGTTCTGGCCAGCCGATACGCATCGCCGGAGCTCGCGCGCATCTGGTCACCCGAACACAAGATCGTCCTCGAGCGTCGCCTGTGGATCGCCGTGCTCACGGCCCAGAAGGATCTCGGCGTCGAGACGCCCGACGGTGTCATCGAGGCGTACGAGTCCGTGATCGACCAGGTCAGCCTCACCTCGATCGCCGACCGCGAGAAGGTCACCCGCCACGACGTGAAGGCCCGCATCGAGGAGTTCGCCGCGCTGGCGGGAACCGAGCACATCCACAAGGGCATGACGTCTCGCGATCTCACCGAGAACGTCGAACAGCTGCAGATCCGGGCCTCGCTCGAGCTGGTCCGCGATCGCGGCATTGCCAGCTTGGCGCGTCTCGGACGCCTCGCCAGCGAGCATGCCGAGCTCGTCATGGCCGGCCGAAGCCACAACGTCGCAGCCCAGGCGACAACCCTCGGCAAGCGCTTCGCCACGATCGCCGACGAGCTGCTGGTCGCGATGGAGCGGCTCGATGACCTGATCGCTCGCTATCCGCTCCGCGGCATCAAGGGCCCGGTCGGTACAGCGCAAGACCAGCTCGATCTGCTCGGCGGCGATGAAGCCAAGCTCGCCGAGCTGGAGCAGCGCGTGGCTCGTCACCTCGGCTTCGACAAGGTACTGACCAGCGTCGGTCAGGTCTATCCGCGCTCCCTCGACTACGACGTCGTCACGGCGTTGGTCCAGCTGGTCGCTGCTCCCTCCAACCTGGCCACGACGATCCGGCTCATGGCTGGCAACGAGATCGTGACCGAGGGCTTCAAGCCCGGTCAGGTCGGGTCCAGTGCCATGCCGCACAAGATGAACACCCGCTCGTGCGAGCGCGTCAACGGCCTCGCCGTGATCCTGCGCGGCTACGCCTCGATGGTGGGCGAGCTCGCCGGTGACCAGTGGAACGAGGGTGACGTCTCGTGCTCGGTCGTACGCCGGGTCGCACTGCCCGACGCCTTCTATGCCGCCGATGGTCTGTTCGAGACGTTCCTGACGGTGCTCGATGAGTTCGGCACCTTCCCTGCAGTGATCCAGCGTGAGCTCGACCGCTACCTGCCGTTCCTAGCGTCGACCAAGGTGCTCATGGCCGCCGTACGCAATGGTCGCGGTCGCGAGTCCGCGTACGACGCCGTCAAGCAGCACGCCGTGGCCGTTGCCCTGGAGATGCGTGAGAAGGGTGCGGCTGAGAACGATCTGTTCGCGCGCCTCGCTGCCGATGAGCGACTCGGTCTGTCCGAGTCCGACCTCGCATCGTTGGTCGCCTCACCGATTGACTTCACCGGCGCCGCGGTCAGTCAGACCGCCGCTGTCACCAAGCGCATCGAAGAACTCGTGTCGGCCCATCCCGAGGCAGCTGCCTACGCGCCTGGCTCCATCTTGTGAGCGAGCCTGATCCGAAGCACCGCTATATCGGCTTGGTCGTCGCGGTCGTGGTCGTGATCGCGTCCGTGCTCTATCACGTCGATTTCTGGAACGACTTCAACAGCTGAGCACCTCCACGGGTGCGGAGTGCCGCAGATAGGCTGGCGCCGTGCCCATCGAGATCCCCGGAACCCGCCACATCCATTCGGGCAAGGTGCGCGATCTGTACGACACCGGCGACGGCAATCTGCTGATGGTGGCATCGGATCGGATCTCGGCGTTCGACTTCGTTCTCGAGCCCGGCATACCCGACAAGGGTGAGCTGCTGACTCGTATGTCCCTGTGGTGGTTCGACCAGCTCGAAGACATCGTTCCCAATCACATGATCTCGACCGAGGTCCCGGAGAACGTACGAGGACGTGGCGTGATCTGCGAGAAGCTCGACATGTTCCCGGTCGAGTGCGTCGTCCGTGGCTACCTCACCGGCTCCGGACTGATCGACTACAACGAGACCGGAGAGGTCTGCGGCGTTGCCCTGCCGGCCGGTCTGGTTGACGGCGACCGGCTTCCCGAGCCGATCTTCACGCCGGCGACCAAGGCGGAGATGGGCGAGCACGATGAGAACGTCTCGTTCGAGGTAGTCGTCGAGACGATCGGACTCGAGACGGCCAATGCGCTACGCGATCTGACGCTGCAGGTTTATGCGCGTGCTGAAGGCATCGCCCGTGAGCGCGGGATCATCCTGGCCGACACCAAGCTGGAGTTCGGGGCGCGGCCCGACGGCACGATTGTGCTCGCCGACGAGGTCCTGACCCCTGACTCGTCGAGGTTCTGGCCCGCCGACGAGTGGCAGCCGGGCCGGACGCAGCCGTCCTACGACAAGCAGTTCGTACGCAACTGGCTGCTGTCACCGGAGAGCGGCTGGGACCGAGCCAGCAACACGCAACCCCCGGATCTTCCGGCCGAGATCGTCGCCAAGACTCGCGAGCGCTACATCCAGGCGTACGAGCAGCTCACCGGGCTGACGTTCTAGCGCAGAACGAACCAGGTTGCGGCCGCAGACGCTCCGAAGAGCAGGACAGCCAGGGTGATCAGGAGCGAGGGAGCAACATCTCGCCGTAAGCGCTTGACGTCCTTGGCCTTAGTGCCGGCTGCGACTTGCTCGAGCGCGTCGGCGAATGCCGCAGCGGATGCCGGTCGATCCGCCGGACGAGTGGCAAGAGCCGAAGCCAGAACCCGATCGAGCGCACGCGAGCCAGCGCCGTTGAGTTTCGGCGGCCTGCTGTCGTTGGCTCGGCTCAGCAAGGAACCGGGATCGCTGACGTCGAATGGCTGCTTGCCCGACAAGAGCTCGTACGTGACCGCTCCCAGCGAGTAGACATCAGACCGGGCGTCGACGGGTTCGGCGCGGGCCTGTTCGGGTGCCATGTAGGCCGGAGTGCCGGTGGTGACGGTTACGCCGCTCGCCTCCGCCAGCCGCTTGGCGCTGCCGAGGTCAGCCACCAGTACTCGTTCGTTGTCGCCGACGAGCAGATTGGTCGGCTTGATGTCGCGGTGGAGGACGCCAGCATCGTGGAGTACGTGAACGGCCCGCGCTGACTCGACGGCCAGCTTCAGAGCGTCCTCGGCCGGAACCGGAGTCTTCACCCGGTCTGCCACTGTGCCGCCGTCGATGAAGTCCATGACGAAGAAGGGCCGCTCCTCATGGGTGCCGATGTCATAGACCCGGATGACCCGAGGGCTGTCGATCTTGCGGAGCAAGCGGGCCTCGGCGAGGAAGCGCTCGCGTACGTCGGCGTGATGTGCCCAATTCTCGGCGAGAATCTTCACCGCCACAGGGATTTCGAGCTCCGGGTCGAAGCCGCGCCAGACCATGGCAAAGGCGCCAAATCCTTGCACCCCGTCAAGGCGATAGCGCCCGATGTGTTTCATAGGGCTTCAGTATGGTCGATCCATGGAGGCGGAGGAGCAGCTGCTCGAGCGAGCGCGTGCTGGCGACGCCTGGGCGATGGAGGAATTGCTCACCCAGATCCGACCGCAGGTGGTCCGGCGGTGCGCTCGTTTGCTGCCGCACACCCTCGATGCCGAGGAGGCCGCCCAAGACGCCCTGCTGTCGATCGCGACCCACCTCAAGGACTACAACGGCAGCGGGTCTTTCATGGGTTGGGTGACGGTCATTGCCTCCAACTCGGCTCGCCAGACCTACCGCTCGCTCAAGCGTCGATTTGCCGAGCGCGCGGTCAGCGAGCTGCCCATAGAGCCAGATCCGCGCACCACAAGCGTGATCGCGGGCAGCCGGATCGACCTGCTGGATGCGATCGAAGCGCTCGAGCTGGCTCATCCCGAGGCAGCCGAGGCATTCGTACTGCGTGACATCGGATCGCTGCCGTACGACGAGATTGCCCAGCTGACCCAGACTCCGCTGGGCACGGTGAAGGCGAGGATCCACACGGCACGGGGGTTCGTACGTGAGAAGTTGGGCGTTGATGTCGACAACCTTTGAGTCGCTGCGCGCATCTCTGTGGGTGACGGATGCTCCATGGGGAGCCCCGAGAAACAGGAGATCGCGATGAAGCAGCAAGTCGCCGCCGGAATTCTGGCATTCAGCATGATTGGTGGCGTCGGTACGGGCGTGGTGGCACATCAGCTTCGCTCGGATGACCCCAAGGACGAGCCGACGGCATCGCCGACGACCTCGGCAACGAAGCCGGCGTCTGACAAGACGACACCGGCACCCGCAGACAAGACCAGTTCGGC
>JAKFCR010000221.1:0-29342 GCA_036676545.1 Aeromicrobium sp.
GATGTGCTCACGGGCACGAACGATGCCAGCGCGTCGGCGATCATGTCGGCCGTGACGTCAACACCCTCGGTGTGAACGGCGGCGCCGATGATGACCTGCAGCGGCACGACCGTGATGTTCTCCCTGGCCGCGTCGGCCGGAGCCAACGAAGCCGTGGAGTCCGTGACGATCGCTACGTTCATGCGCGAAGCCTAGACGACGATCGAGACCAGCTTGGGCGCGCGGACGATGACTTTGCGCACCTCTCGACCGTCGATCGATCGCACGACGTTGGGCTCGGCAAGAGCCAACGCCTGCAGCTCCTCGTCGCTGATGTCGGGGCTGACCTCGAGCTTTCCGCGTACCTTTCCGAGTACCTGTACGACACACGTGACGGACTGCTCGACGAGATGCGCCGGATCTGCCACGGGATAGGGCGCGCGTGCCAGCGACTCGGCGTGACCGAGCTTCGACCACAGCTCCTCGGCAACGTGTGGTGCCAGCGGCGCCGTCATCAGGACGAGCGGCTCCAGGGCGACGCGGCTGCGTACGTTGACCTTCGTCAGGTGGTTGGTCAGCTCGATGAGCTTGGCGATCGCGGTGTTGAACCGCATCTCCTCCATGTCGACGCGCACACCGTCGATCGTCTTGTGCAGGACGTGGAGCGTCTCAGCATCGAGCACATCGTCGGTGGCGAGCGACTCGCCGGAGTCCTCATCGACCAGCAGGCGCCAGACGCGCTGCAGGAAGCGCTGGGCACCGACAACAGCGCGTGTCTCCCACGGGCGCGACACATCGAGTGGGCCCATCGACATCTCGTAGACGCGGAACGTGTCAGCGCCGTACGCGTCGTACATCTCGTCGGGCGTGACGATGTTCTTGAGGCTCTTGCCCATCTTTCCGTACTCGCGGTTCACGGGCTGGCCGTCGTACGTGTAGGTGGTCTCGGCACCGTCTACGTGCTCGACGACGTCCTCGGCCGGCACATAGACGCCGCGAGCGTCGGTGTAGGCGTAGGCCTGGATGTAGCCCTGGTTGAACAGCTTTTGGAAGGGCTCCTCGCTCGACAGGTGGCCGAGGTCGAACAGCACCTTGTGCCAGAAGCGCGCGTACAGCAGGTGAAGGACGGCGTGCTCGACGCCACCGATGTAGAGGTCGACGCCACCGGTGTCACCGGCTTTGCGAGGGCCGAGCCAGTAGGCCTCGTTCTCTGGGTCGACCAGCGCCTTGTCGTTGTGCGGGTCGGCGTAGCGCAGCTCGTACCAGGACGATCCGGCCCAGTTGGGCATCGTGTTGGTCTCGCGGCGGTACTTCTTAAGGCCGTCGCCCAGGTCGAGCTCGACGTTGACCCAGTCGGGCACGCGCGCCAGCGGCGGCTCGGGCTCGCTGGTGACGTCGTCGGGCTCGAACGTCTTGGGCAGGTAGTCAGGCACCTCCGGCAGCTCGACTGGCAGCATCGAGTCGGGCACCGCGATCGGCGATCCGTCCTCGTCGAAGACGATCGGGAACGGCTCACCCCAGTAGCGCTGGCGGCTGAACAGCCAGTCACGGAGCCGGTACGTCGTGGTGCCGTGCCCCTTGCCCTGCTTCTCCAGCCACGAGATGACAGCAGCCTTGGCTTCGGTGATCGCCAGACCGTTGATGTCGAGGTCACCGTGCGCAGAGTTGATCGCCGGGCCATCACCCTTGTAGGCGTCGCCGTCGAATCCCTCGGACGGCTGGACGGTACGGATGATCGGCAGGCCGAACTTCTCGGCGAACTCCCAGTCACGGTCGTCCTGACCTGGCACGGCCATGATCGCGCCGGTGCCATAGCCCGTGAGCACGTAGTCGGCGATGAACACCGGGATCGACGCGCCATTCACTGGGTTGATCGCATACGAGCCCGTGAACACACCTGTCTTCTCGCGGTTCTCCTGGCGCTCGACATCGCTCTTGGCGCCAGCGGCCGCGCGGTAGTCCGCGATCGCGTCGGCAGGTGTTGCCGCTCCGCCGGTCCACGACGCGTCGGTGCCCTCGGGCCACGACGCCGCAGTCAAGGCCCCGACGAGCGCGTGCTCGGGAGCGAGAACGACGTACGTCGCGCCGAACAACGTGTCTGGTCGCGTCGTGAACACGTCGATCGGCGTGTCGAGTCCATCGACGGCGAAGCTGACCTCAGCACCGTGAGAGCGACCGATCCAGTTGCGCTGCATGAGCTTGACCGACTCGGGCCAGTCCATGCGATCGAGATCGTCGATCAGCCGGTCGGCGTACGCGGTGATGCGCATCTTCCACTGGCGCAGGTTGCGTGGGAACACCGGGAAGTTGCCCCGCTCACTGCGTCCCTCGGGCGTGACCTCTTCGTTGGAGAGCACTGTGCCGAGCGCCGGGCACCAGTTGACGGGTGATTCGTCGATGTACGCGAGGCGATGCTGGTCGATGACGTGCGGGTCGCGGGTGCCGAGCTTCTCGATCAGCTCACTGATCGGGCGAGCTCGATTGGCGTCGGCGTCGTACCAGGACTCGAAGATCTGGATGAAGATCCACTGCGTCCACCGCATGAACTCGGGATCGATCGTTGCGAACGAACGGCGCGGATCGTGGGCCAAACCGAGACGGCGCAGCTGGCGCCGCATGTTGGCCATGTTGGAGATCGTGTTGCCGCGCGGGTGCTCTCCGGTCTGCACCGCGTGGATCTCGGCCGGCAAGCCGAAGGCGTCGTAGCCGAGCGCGTGAAGCACGTTGTCGCCCTGCATGCGGCGGTAGCGACCGATCACGTCAGTCGCGATGTAGCCGAGCGGATGGCCGACGTGGAGTCCCGCACCCGACGGATACGGGAACATGTCCATGATGAAGAACTTCTCGCCCGTCACCTCACCGGCGAGATCACCCGTGGGGTTCGGGGCCTCGAACGTGCCCTCGGCCTCCCAGCGGTCCTGCCAGCGGCGCTCGATGTCGCCTGCGAGGTCGCTGGAGTAGCGATAGGCGGACGGCGTGGGTTCGGGCGTGTTCACTGCCCGAATGTTACCGGTCGCCTATCGGCACTACGCGCTCGCGATCACTGCATTGCGCAGAAGGATTCGACCTTGGCGGTCGGCCCCGACACGATGAGCTCATCACCCGGCGACACGAAGGTGTCTGCCTGCGCATAGGAGAAATCGTGACCGCGCACCTTGACCGCCACGATCGTCACACCGAACTCCGCCCGAAGAGCGGAGTCCTTGAGCGTCTTGTCTTCTGCACGCTTGGGCGCACGCGTACGCGCGATGGCGAATCCCTCGTCGAACTCGATGAAGTCAGTCATCGTCCCGGTGACCATGTGAGCCACGCGCTTGCCCATTTGTGACTCAGGTCGGATCACGTGGGTGGCGCCGACGCGCTCGAGGATCGCCGCGTGTTTGCCGCTGATCGCCTTGGCCCACACTTCCTTGACTCCGAGGTCGAGCAGACCGAGCACCGTCAGCACGCTGGCCTCGATATCTGTGCCGATGCCTACCACGGCAACCTCGAACTGCTCCGCACCGATCTGTCGGAGCGCCTCAGTGTCCGTCGTGTCAGCCGCAACCACGTGGGTGAAGTCGCTGGCGTACTTCTGGACGATGTCGGCCTTCTCGTCGACGGCCAGCACCTCATGGCCGAGTGCGACCAGGGACTTGGCCACGGCATAACCAAATCGACCCAGGCCAAGAACGACTACCGGGGTCGTGGGAGATGTCTTGCGGTCTCTAGCCAATGATCGGTTGCTCCTCGGGAAGGTGGTACCGCGGAATCCTACGCCGAAGCACGAAAGCTCCGGCGGCGGCGATCGTGCCGACACGTCCGGCAAACATCAGGACGATGATCACCACCTGCGCATTCGCTGGGAGGTCAGGGGTGATCCCGGTGCTCAGCCCGACTGTGGCGAACGCGGAGGTGCACTCGAACAGCACCTCGTCGAAGTCGAAATCAGTCATCAGCATCACGAGGAAGGTGGTCACGGTCACCAGCATCACGGCCAACAGAGCGATCGTGATCGCCGTGCGAACGACGGCAGGTCCGATCGACCTCGAGCCCACCGTGATGTCGGGATCTCCACGCAGCTCGGCCCAGATCACGTAGGCGAGCAGCAGGAATGTGGTGATCTTGATGCCGCCGGCCGTACTTGCACTTCCGCCGCCGATGAACATCAGGATGACGCCGATGTTGAGTGTCTCGGGGCGTACGGCTCCCCAGTCAAAACTGTTAAGGCCGCCCGAGCGAGGCATGATGCCGCCCTCGATGCCAGTGACCAGCTTGTGCCCAAGACCCTGTCCACCGAGCGTCGCCGGGTTGGTCCACTCGAGCAGCAGGAACGCTGCTGCACCGAAGAAGAGCAGCCCGAACGAGCCCCACACCGTGAGGCGCGTGTGGATGGTCCAGCGTGCGGGGTTGCGCCAGCCCTGAAACAGCTCCGCGAGCACGGGAAAGCCGACCGCGCCGATGAACACCGCGATCGAGATCGGGATGATGATCAGCCCGTCGCCGGCATAGCCCGTCAGACTGTCGCGGTTGAGCGAGAATCCCGCATTGTTGAACGCCATGACGGCGTCGAAGACACCGTGCCAGATCGCGCTCGGCCAGGAGTCGAAGTACGCACCGCGATAGCGGAGCGTGAGCACGAATGCCGTGACCGACTGGAAGAACAGCATCGTGAATGCGACGCGTTTGAACAACGGACGCACCTCGCCAATGTTGACGACGTGCATGTCGGCCTGCGCGACCAGGCTCGTACGAAGTCCGAGCCGTCCGCCGATGAACAGACCCAGCAAGGTGGCAAGCGCGATGATGCCGAGGCCGCCGATCTCGACCAGCGCCAGGATGATGCCTTGTCCTGTGGACGACCAATAGGTTCCGGTATCGACCGTGGCGAGACCGGTGACGGTCACCGCCGAGGCGGACGTGAAGAACGCGGCCATGAAGCTCGGGGACCCGGTCCCCTCCCGCGCGACCGGCAGCAGCAGCAACAAGGTGCCTACGACGATCAATGCAAGGAACGTCAAAGGCAGCAGACGTACCGGATGAGAGATCGAAGCCGGGATCTTCAGCCTCAGCGGGCGGAGCACGGGACGACGTTACCGCAGGGACAGACGTCGGGCCCGTGTAAATTCGTCGGCATGGTCTCGCCCGTTCATGCTGCTCAGGCAGCCGTCAACCGATTGGGCAAGATCGAAGAACTCCGCGGGTTCGCGCTGACAGTAGGTGGCTTGTTCTTCGCCCTGATCTGCGCCGTGCTGAGCCTTGAGATCGGCATGATCATTCTGCTCGTCATCTCGATGCTCGGCGAAGGTCTGCTTGCACGCTCGAGCAAGACGGCGGAAATCTTCGACCAGGCCGCGTTCGGCCGACCGATGCGGTTTGCGTTGCGCGTCGTCGTACTGCTCGTCGGCACCGAGGGCGTCGACGGAATCGCCGCCTGGCGCACCTTCGCCATCGTCTCGGTTGCGTACGCGCTGCTGCTTTGCGCTCGCGCGCTGCACAAGACATACCGGCTCGAAGGTCCGCTCAAACCGATGGAGACGCGCAACATCCCCGGTGGGCCCCGCATCTACGAGACGCCCCACCCTCGTACGGCAGAGGTGGTCATCAGCCAGCTGCTCGTCCTGGTCCCCGCACTCGTCGGCGCACCATGGTGGATCATCGCAGCGGTCGGCACAGTGGCGTTGGCGCTCCTCGGAAGATCGACGATCCCCGACGCGAGGGGCTCGTGGAGGCTGCGGCAGCAGAAGCGGGCGACCGGATTCACCGGTCCGCTGCGCGAGATCCAGGACTTCCTCGACGAGTACCAGCCCGAGGTCATCATCCATCTCAGCGGACCTCAGGCCGCGGCCTATCAGATCAACACCTGGCTGGAGAGCCTTGAGTCGCTTCGACAGCGGGTCTTCATCGTCATTCGCGATCATGCGCTCTTCACCAGCATGGGATCGACGACGATCCCATCGCTCGAGCTGCAGGATGCCGGCGAGCTGTTGATGCTGGACTTCTCGTCGGCCAAGGTCGCTCTCTACCCGTCCAATACCGGCAACAACATCCACTTGCTGCGCCTGCCAACACTGATGAGCGCGTTCATCGGCCACGGCGACTCCGACAAGAGTGCGTCCAACAACCCGTTCTCCCGCGCGTACGACGAGCTGTGGGTTGCCGGTGAGGCCGGCGCAGATCGCTATCGCCGCTCAGGACTCGGCATTCATGAGGACCAGTACCGGTTCGTCGGCCGACCACAGGTGCACGCGATCAACCGCGAGCCGCGGCTAGGCGACGAGACCGTGCCCACCGTGCTCTACGCCCCGACTTGGGAAGGGGTCAATCTCGAGCAGGAGTATTCCTCGGTCGCCGCAGTCGGTGTCGCAGTCGTCGAGTCCCTGCTTGCCGCCGAGCCTCCCGTACGTGTCGTGTTCAAGGCACACCCGTTCACGGGTCAGCGCGATGCCAAATATCGAGCCGACCTCGCCAAGATCGCCAACCTGATCGACAGCGCGGCGTCGCGCACAGGCATCGACCACCGGGTCATCAAGGGCGGATCACTGAACGATTGGTTCAACCGGTCGTCGGCGATGATCACCGACATCTCAAGCGTGGTCAGCGACTACCTCGCCAGTGAGAAGCCGTACGCGGTGTTCAACCACACAACGCTCGATGACACTGGGTTCCGTCAGGGCTTCCCCTCGACCGGAGCCGGCACGATCATCGGTCGCGACGGTCGCGGCATCTCCGAGTTCATCGACGTGGTGACACAAAAGGCCGCCGACGCCAATGCCCCCAAGCGAGCCGAGCTGGCCACCTATCTGCTCGGCCCGCAGGAGCAAAGGACGCTCGGTGCGTTCCAGAAGGCGATCGATGCATTCATCGATCGGTCAAACGCCGACCGAGCGCGATACCGGAACGGCACCTCGACCAGTGCGATCGCCGCATCGGATGACGTCGATCTCGGGCCCGCCTGATCGCTGAGATGGCGGTCACAGGCACCGCGAGGGGCACCCGGGCAGTGGCCGCGCTCGCGGTAGGGTGGATGGGTGAATTCGGCTCCTGAGAAGATCGCGATTGCGATCGTGACATACAACCGTTCAACCTTTCTCAAGGAGCTCCTCGCCAGCGCGTCGACGATGAAGTCCGCGCCATTTGCGATCGTCGTGGTCGACAACGCGAGCACCGACGACACACAGCAGGTCATCGCGAATGCACAGGGCGACTTCCCCGCCGGTGTGCTCATCAACCACCGGCTCGACACCAACACCGGCGGCTCGGGCGGGTTCAGCGAAGGCACCAAGGTTGCGCTCGAGCGCGGCGCTGACTGGGTCTGGCTGATGGACGACGATGTCGAGATCCTTCCCGACGCGCTGGAGCAGTTCGCACCGTGGATGGAGCGGTTCAAGGTCATCCACGGTCGTCGCTACGACTTCGACGGCACCCCGTTCTATTGGCAGGCCAAGTTCAACGAGTTCCTCGGAGTGCCACTCCCCTACAGCGGCAAGCAGTTCAACCGCGAAGGCTTCGCGGTCACCAACTCCGGCACGTTCGAAGGCATGCTCATCAAGGCTGACATCGTCCGCGAGATCGGCTTGCCCGACCCGCGCTTCTTCATCTCCTGGGACGACGCCGCGTACGCCTGGCTCGCCGCCCAGCACACCAAGGTCGTCTACGTCGACGCGTTCGTCCTCAAGCGCAAGCGCGAACAGAAGCAGGTCAACCTCGGCATCCGCCACCTCAACGACGGGAGCCCGCTGTTTCGCTTCCACGTGATCCGCAATCGCGCGTACGTCGGCAAGTACTTCAAGGAGTACGACAAGCTCAACCGCTTCGGCTTCGGTCTCGGAACGGCCCTGACGTTCGCCAAGGAGATCTTCCGCCTGATCGTCGTCCAGCACACGCTCAAAGGCGTCGGGGACCTCGTCCGGGGTTTCCGCGCCAACCGGGCGCTGTGGCGGGACAAGACATGGCGACCGATGGATCCCGCGGACGTACCGGCACAATTGACCAATGACCGCTGACCTTCTCATCGTCGGCTCCGGATTCTTCGGCCTGACGATCGCCGACCGATGCGCCCGTGAGCTCAACCTCAAAGTCCAGGTAATCGACCGGCGTGATCACATCGGCGGCAACGCCTACAGCGAGATCGATCCGGAGACCGGCATAGAGGTGCACCGCTACGGTGCCCACCTGTTCCACACGTCCAACAAGCGGGTCTGGGACTACGCCAACCAGTTCACCGACTTCACGCCGTACGTGCATCACGTCTACACGACTTACAAGGGCGAAGTGTTCCCCATGCCGATCAACCTCGGCACGATCAACCAGTTCCAACGTGCCGCCTACACGCCCGACGAGGCACGCGCCTGGGTCGTTGAGCAGGCGGCCATGCTCGAGGGTGAGCCGACCAACCTCGAGGAGAAGGCGATCTCGCTGATCGGCCAGCCCCTCTACGAGGCGTTCATCAAGGGCTACACCGCCAAGCAGTGGCAGACCGATCCGCGCGAGCTCGCCGCCGAGATCATCAGCCGCCTCCCGGTCCGCTACACGTACGACAACCGCTACTTCTCCGACACGTACGAGGGGCTGCCGACAGACGGCTACACCGCGTGGCTCGAGAAGATGGCAGACCACCCGAACATCACCGTGACGCTGGAGACCGACTTCTTCGACGAGTCTCAGCCATGGAACAAGGCCGATGTTGTCGGGCAGATCCCGGTCGTGTTCACCGGCCCGATCGACCGCTACTTCGACTTCAAGCACGGCGATCTGTCCTGGCGCACGCTCGACTTCGAGAAGGAAGTCCTGCCGATCGGCGACTTCCAGGGCACCACGGTCATGAACTACGCGGACGAGTCGATCGACTACACACGCATCCACGAGTTCCGCCACTTTCATCCCGAGCGCGACTACCCCGCCGACAAGACAGTCATCATGCGGGAGTTCAGCCGGTTCGCGGAGCACGAGGACGAGCCCTACTACCCCGTCAACACGCCCCAGGATCGCGAGCGGCTGCTGTCATACCGCGAGCTGGCGAAGGGCGAGTCCGACGTGCTGTTCGGCGGCCGACTCGGCACCTACCAGTACCTCGACATGCACATGGCCATCGGAGCGGCACTGAGCATGTACGACAACAAGCTCGCCCCGCATTTCAGCAACGGCTCGGCTCTGGTCGACGATGGCGCCTGAGGCAAGAGTCGGATTTGCCCGTCGCCTGCAGCTGTGGGCGATCAAGCGCTTGCGTCGCTCGCGCTTCCTGCCGGTCGGCATGCCCGACAAGGTCACCGACGAGGACCGCCTCGGCAAGCCGTTCACCCAGCAGGTCATGGTCTACTTCCCGACGGCCAAGGACAGCCTCTACCAGCTGCGTCCCTGGTTTCACGCGCTCAAGGCGCTCAACGAGGATCACCCGATCGTCTGCGTCTTCAAGGACTCGCGTACCGCCAAAGTTGTCCGCAAAGAGACCGACTTCGACTGCGTTACGCTCGCTCGCTACGGCCAGCTCGACGAGATCTTGGCGCTGAGCGAGATCAAGCTCACGCTCTACGTCAACCACGATCCGCTCAACTTCGAGTCGCTCCGCTTCAGCTCGATGGTGCACGTCTACCTCGGACACGGCGACAGCGACAAGGGCGTGTCCGTCTCCAACCAGGTCAAGGCCTACGACTTCTGCTTCCTGGCCGGCCAGGCCGCACTGGACCGCACTCTCTCGGCCGTCATGTCGTACGACGCAGAGGCTCGCAGCGTGCTGATCGGCCAGCCACAGCTCGACGCGGCCGAGAAGTTCGAGGGTGAGCCGTCGCCCGATGGCCGCCAGACCGTCCTCTACGCGCCGACCTGGGAGGCCTCGCAGCCGTCCGTGTCCTATGGATCGCTCGAGACTCACGGCGAGAAGATCATGCAATCCCTCGTCGGCCACTACCGGGTGATCTATCGCCCGCACCCGCTCAACGGCGTCATCCGCGCGTCGTACGCCGAAGCAGACAAGGCCGTACGCCTGCTGGCAGAGCGCATCGACACCGACGTACCGCTCGAGAAGTCGTTCGCCGACGCCGACCTGCTGATCACCGATGTCTCCGCCGTGACGCTCAACTGGTTGCCGACCGGCAAGCCGATGCTGGTGACCACTCCGTCGGTGCCGTATCCCCCCAGTCGGCTGATGATCATCGTTCCGCAGCTGTCGGCCAAGGACGACATCGCCGCGGAGGTCGAGGAGCAGCTGACCAAGGATCCGACCAAGGCGCTGCGCGAGAGCCTCATTACGTACTACCTCGGCGACCCGAAGCCCGGCGTCGCGACCAAGAACTTCGTCAAGGCCTGCAAGGACGCGATCGAATTGCGCGATCGCGAGTGGGCCGAGAAGCAGGTCACCGGCGCAACCGGCCCCTAAGGCGACTAGCTGCCGCCGCCGATTGCTGCGGGTCCGTCTTCGCGGCGGATGTCGATGATGTGCCCCGTCTGCTGCGCCAACAGGATGTCGATCGACTGACGAGCGACCTCCATCGAGCTCAGCAGGGTGCCTTCGGGCTCGTCGCCGAATGCCTTGGTGCGCATGGGCGTACCCGTACGTTCGGGGTTGATGCAGTTGACCCGCACCTCGCCAGCCCACTCGTCGGCAAGCGCCTGCGTGAGGTTGACGACAGCAGCCTTTGCCGAGCTGTAGAGCGAGTAGCCCTTGCGACCACGCGTGTAGGACGACGAGGTGAACAGCAGCAGCGAGCCGTTGGCCGCAGCTAGGTGCGGGTAGAACTCCTGCGCGATGAAGATCGGCGCGAGGTAGTTGATCTCAGTCGCGGCGAAGATCGTCTCTTCGGTCGTTTCGGCCAGATCGCCGATCGGCAGGACCCCCGCCGTGTTGACCACGAAGTCGATCGTGTCGGTCTCCTTGAGAACCGTCTGCGCGGCGGCCGCTATGTCATCGCGACGATCGACGTGCGTATTGGTCGTGGAGCGTGAGAAGGAGTGCACCGTGGCACCGAAGCCGCGAGCGAGCTCGGCGATGTCACCACCGATCCCGTACGAGCCGCCGAACACCACCATCGTCTTGCCCTCGAGAGCCTTGCGGTACTCGTCGTCGCTGAGCTGGTCAGGCGCATCAGCTGAGTGCAGCTGGAACAGCTTGTCAGCGATGTAGACGTCGATCGGCTCGGTGACCTTCATGTTGCGCTCGTGGCCCAGCACGACCGCGATCGGTACGTCAGGCAGGTAGCGCAGCACAACAGTGCAGTCGTCGGTCGCCGTGAAGTCGGGATCCTGCCAGGCCAGCTCGTACGCCTCGCGGATCACCGAGAGGCGGAACGCCTGCGGGGTCTGACCGCGGCGGAGCAGCGAACGCTGAAGGACGTCCTCGATGACGTCATGACCGTCGGCACCGGGCTCGGGGTGCACCTGAACGATCGTGTCGGCGGACGGGATGGCGGTGTCGACGGCCTCGTGCGTGGCAAGGGCCTCGACACAGTCGCTGATGATCGTCTGCGAGACGAGCGGGCGTACGGCGTCATGGAAGAGGACGTTGCACTCCTCGGTGCCGAGCGCCTCAAGTGCACGGCTCGTGGAGTCGTTGCGGGTGACGCCGCCTTCGACGATCTGGGTGACCTTCGAGTAGCCGCCGGCATCCACGATTGCGCGTACGGGATCAAGGTGACCCGGCGCCATCAGCACGACGATCTCGTCGATCACGGCCGATGCCTCGAACGCTGCGATGGTGTGCTCGATGATCGTCTTGCCCGCGATCTTGATGAGCTGTTTGGGGATCGAGAGTCCCACTCGTGTACCGGTGCCACCGGCAAGGATCACGGCCACATTTCGCAGTTCAGTCACCACACGAGGTTACCGGCAAGCGGCGTTGGTCAGCTCCCCGGCCGGATCACGGCTTCGAGGGACGAGACACGTCGACTCTTCTCAGAACCTGTAGACCTTCTCGTCGAACACACGGCCACCCGAGTAGTAAACGTTCGTGCGCGCTGTTACCTGGTCAGGCACATAACGAATGTCGGACTTGGGGACTCTGACGAGCGTGTAATTTCCTGAGTCGGAGCGGGTCGCATACAACGCCTTGAGCGTGCCGTCCACCGAGTAGTACTGCGCTGACTTCGACCCGTCGGTGTAGTAGCGCAGCCGAATATCGACGATGTCCGAGTAGTTGCCGCTGGCCTTCAGGTTGAACAGCGCGATGTTGAGCTTTTGCCCCTCTTTGGGTACGAGGTTTCGCACGTAGACCTTGACGTACACGTGCGTTGAATTGTCGTAGACCACGACCCTCGTGATGTCAGCGCTCGAATTCTCGGTGAGTGTCGGGAGCCGCGACAACAGCCCATCCTTGTAGACCTTCGTGTCCTTGGTGGGATCGCTGGCGCCGTACGAATATGCGTAAGCACCAGCGGCCGTCACACCGACCCCAACAATTGCGGCGAGCGTAGCTGCCACAGCGCGCGTACGAAACTTCATTGCATCCCCCGATGAGTGTGGCAGACTCTCCCAGTCTGCGATGAGGACAAACCTACCCGAGCGTGTGGTCCGTCAGGACGACCCCGGCCGGATAATGGCTTCAGTCTGTTCCGACTTCCAGACCCGGAAGCCTTCCTCGGTCGTGCCGCGGCGCCAGTAGCCGGAGATCGATGCGTCGGCACGCGGCACCTCGCGCTCGTTGAGAACGTAGGGGCGGACGCTCTTGAGCAGCGCCGACTCGCCATGCACGAAGGCGTGGGCACGGCCCGGAAGCCACGACCAGTCACGTACGGCATCGTCGAGCAGGGTCGTCGTGCCCGGACCGGCGTCCCCGCGATGCAGCCAGTGCACCTCGAGGTCGGCCGCAGTCGTCAGAGGGAGCTCGCAATCGGGTGCGTCGACCTCGAGGAACGCCACGGCCTTGGCGCCAGCCTCCAGGGCCTCCAGCGCCGAGCTGATGGCCGGCAGAGCCGCCTCGTCACCGACGAACAGGTGCCAGTCGGCCGACGGATCCGGCAGGTACGCGCCACTGGGGCCACGGACGTGCAGGACATCGCCCGGCTCCGCAGCACTCGCCCAGGGCCCCGCGAAGCCTTCGTCCCCGTGGATCACGAAGTCGATCGCCAGCTCACGAGCCTCGTGGTCGACCCATCGGATCGTGTATGTCCGCAGCACCGGCCAGGCGTCCTGCGGCATGGTCTCGCGCACCACAGCGAGGTCGAGCGGCTCGGGATAGTCGAAGCCATCTGCGAGAAACACCAGCTTGCAGTACTTGTCGGTGAAGGCGCCGCCGTTGAGCGCGAGATCGCGTGGCCCGAAGTCATCGAAGCCCGCGCCACCGAAGACCACACGCAGCAAGGTCGGGGTCAATTGTTCGGTCCGGATGACGGTCATTCGCGCTGGCTGCGTCTTGCTCACTCTGTGTAGCCTACTGGCGTGACCCACGGCATCGACACAACTCAATTCGACCCCACGATCCGCGCTCAGGACGACCTTTTTCGGCACGTGAATGGTCCCTGGCTGCGCACCGAGCAGATCAAGCCCGACCGTGCCACCGCCGGCGCCTTCGTCGTGCTGGTCGACGAGGCGGAGGCCAAGGTCCGCGAGATCATCGAGACCGCCAGCAAGTCACCGCAGGACGACGAGCAGCGCAAGATCGGCGACCTCTACGCGAGCTTCATGGACGAGGCGCGCGCCGAGGAGCTCGGCGCCACTCCCCTGGAGCCGGAGCTCGCGCAGGTCGACGCCATCACCGACATCGCCGGATTCGTCGCCACGCTTGGAGTGCTCGATCGTCAGGGCGTCGCCAGCGTCTTCGGTATGTACATCGGTCCTGACAGCGGCAATCCCGAGCGCTACATCACGCACCTCAACCAGGGCGGCACTGGACTCCCTGACGAGTCCTACTACCGCGAGGACGCGACGGCTGACATTCGTACGGCGTACGTCGGCCACATGACGACCATGCTCGGGCTCGCCGGACTCAGCGACCCGGCCGACCGCGCGGCTCGGATCATGGAACTCGAGACGAAGCTCGCGAGCCACCACTGGGATCGCGTCGCCTGCCGTGACGCGCAGAAGACATACAACTTGCTTAAGCGTGACGACCTGCAAGCTCTTGCTCCAACGTTCGACTGGGCGTCCTGGTCGGCTGGGGCACAGGTACCGGACCCGGTGATCGCCGAGGTCGTCATCGGCCAGCCGTCGTTCCTCGAAGGGCTCGAGACACTCCTTGTCGACGGCGAGCTCGAGTCGTGGAAGGACTGGCTCCGCTGGCAGGTCGTTCGCAGCGGATCGCCGTACCTCTCATCAGCGTTCGTCAACGCCAACTTCGAGTTCTATGGCCGGACCCTCAGCGGTACCGACGAGCTGCGCCCGCGCTGGAAGCGCGGTGTCGGCTTCGTCGAAGGCGCCATGGGTGAGGCTGTCGGACGCATCTACGTACGTACCGAGTTCCCGCCCGCTTCCAAGGAGCGGATGACCGAGCTGATCGACAACCTCATCGAGGCCTACCGTTCCAGCATCACGGCGCTGCCCTGGATGAGTGACGAGACCAAGAAGCGAGCCCACGACAAGCTCAACACGTTCGACCCCAAGATCGGTCACCCGGAGAACTTCCGAGACTACGAGGCTCTCGAGACCGCTCCCGACGACCTCCTCGGCAACGCCCGTCGTGCGCTCGCGGTTGCAACAGATCGCGAGCTGGCCAAGATCGGATCGCCGATCGACCGCGACGAGTGGTACATGACACCGCAGACCGTCAACGCCTACTACAACCCCACGATGAACGAGATCGTCTTCCCTGCCGCGATCCTGCAGCCACCGTTCTTCCACGCCGAAGCCGACGATGCCGTCAACTACGGTGCGATCGGCGCCGTGATCGGGCACGAGATTGGTCACGGCTTCGACGACCAGGGCTCGCACTACGACGGCACAGGTGCCCTCAACAACTGGTGGACCGACGAGGACCGCGCTGCGTTCGAGCAGCTCACGTCGGCCCTGATTGCCCAGTACGACGCCCTCTCTCCCGAGGGTGCCGACGGCAAGAACGTCAACGGCTCACTGACGATCGGCGAGAACATCGGCGACCTCGGCGGCCTCGGCATCGCCTACAAGGCGTTCAAGCTTTCCCAAGAATCGGACACAGCGGCCGACCGTCCGGACGAGTCGATCGACGGCCTGACGCCCGACCAGCGGTTCTTCATCTCCTGGGCACAGGCCTGGCAGTCCAAGGTTCGCCCCGCGGAGACCGTACGGCGACTCACGGTCGATCCCCACTCGCCTCCGGAGTTCCGATGCAACCAGGTGGTGCGCAACATCGACGCGTTCTACGACGCCTTCGGCATCACAGCCGGTGACGCCGCATGGCTCGAGCCGGAGGCCCGCGTCACGATTTGGTGAGTCATGGCGCCCCAATGCTCTGACAGGATGACGGGGTGACCACAACCGCCGTTGAACCCGTTCAGAGACGGATTGTCAGGGTTCTCTCGCTCGTGCAGGTGATCGGCGGGGTCGGCAATGGCGCAGGGCTCGCCGTCGGCGCTTTGCTCGTCAAGGACGTCAGCGGTTCATCTGGCTGGTCCGGTATGGCCGTTGTCATGCTCACCCTCGGAGCTGCCGCATTCACGATCCCGCTGGCCAATATCGCCATCCGGCTGGGCCGGCGCCCCGCACTCACCCTCGGCTGGCTCTGCGGGGCCAGCGGCGCAGCTGTCACGGTGCTCGGAGCCGAGATCGACTCATTGCCGGTCGTCCTGCTCGGGCTCGTCCTGTTCGGCGCGAGCACGGCAGCCAACCTGCAGTCACGCTTTGCCGCCGTCGATCGCGCCCAGCCTGGTCAGATTGGCCGGGCGCTGTCCCTTGTGGTCTGGTCGACGACAGTGGGCGCTGTCATCGGTCCTAACCTCACCGGTCCCGGAGCCACGGTTGCCGACTCGGTCGGGATCCCTGACCTGGCCGGTCCGATGCTGTTCTCAGCGGCAGGATTCGTTCTCGCGGGTGTCCTGACATTCGTCCTCCTGAGACCGGACCCGCTCGTACGAGCGGCTGACGCCGTGACCACCCCACGAGGCGTACGTGCCGCGCTCCCCCACATCCAGGGCGTGACGCTCACGGCCATCCTGGCGATTGCCGCCTCGCACGCCGTGATGGTCTCGGTGATGGCCCTGACTCCCGTACACATGCAGGACCATGGCGCCTCCCTCGACATCATCGGACTGACGATCAGCCTGCACATCGCCGGCATGTTCGCCCTGTCGCCCGTCATGGGATCGCTCAGCGACCGCTGGGGGGCCGGGCGGACCATCCTCCTCGGTCAATCCATCCTTCTGCTCGCGACATTCGTTGCAGGAACGTCAGGGCATTCAGAAGGACAGATCATGGTCGGACTGACACTGCTGGGCATCGGCTGGTCCGCCTCGGTGATCGCCGGTGCCGCGATGCTCAGCGCCTCGCTCGCGCCGGCGGTACGACCTGCCGTGCAGGGCTTCTCGGACCTGTCGATGAACCTGGCGGGCGCGTTCGGCGGGCTGCTTGCCGGTGTCGTCGTCGCCACCAGTGGATTCGGCACCCTCAACGCTGCGGCAGCCGTACTGACCGTCCCTGTCATCGCGCTCGTGCTCTCCGGGCGCAGAGTCGCTGCTCAGGTCTAGGGCGCGCCCGTCACGCCCTAGCGGCGGAAGATGGTGAAACGGATCCAGTCGGTGACTGGGTAGACCGTACGATGCAGCACCGCGTCGAACGCATCGGTCACTCCACCGAATCGCAGCGCGAACCAGTCGCCAATCGGACCGAAGTGGTCCCGCACCCACAGGTCGATCCGTTCAAACGCCTCGTCCGAGGCAAAGAGACACGTCACCGCGATCACCGCAGCTGAGGACCACGGGGCGGCAAACAGAACGGCAAAGACGATGTTGACCGTGATCGCCAGCGTGAGCACGATCCGGCGAGAGCTGGGATTGAGCAACAACGGCGCAAAGAACAGCTGGACGAAAAGCACGGTGTAGGTGATGACGGCGAGCACGATGGTGCTTGAGCTCAACAGATCCGACAGCCACGGGAACGGGCGATATTCGGGCAGCTGCATTGTGTAGTACAGCGCGGTGCCGTGCTGCCAGGACGTCTGGGCGATTTTGTCGAGACCGGCCGCCGAGTAGACAAGGATCGTCTGGACGGCAAGCGCGACCAACGCCAAGTTGTGCAGACTCGTCGACAGCCACGTTGGCAGGGCGTCGTCACTGACGCTGCTCCGTTCACGGCGAGATCGCCGTCGCGCATCGAGCGACCAATGGTCGGCGGTTCGCATCAGCAACAACCACAACAGTGTCAGTCGTACGAGGTTGTCACCCTCGCCTCCGACCACAGGGTTCTGTCCGACGATCGCGATGAAGCCGACGAAGGTGACAATGTTCGCTGCTTTGGTCCGCCAGCCGAGAATGAACGCAAGCGCGGCGAGCATCGTCGCGACGTACGCCACGGTCAGGATGTCGGAGCTGACGTCCTTCAGCACGGCCAGCTCCGGGAAACGGCTGATGGCACGCGCCGGTTCGGCCCAGATGGATGCCTGACCCACCCAGAGGTCGCGTGTCGTGAAGTTTGCGGCCAGCAGGCCAAGCACGGCAGCGCCCGTACCGATGCGGCACGCTGCAGCGCCGTAGAGGGCGTGCTTCTCTTGCATAACCCAGTTCTCGACGTGCTCGCGGGTCACCGCCACCGAGTCGATCCGATTCCACATGAAGTTGCGGACCATGTCAGCCCCTCACGTACGAGTCGAAGGGAGTCTGGGCTTCAACCGAGCCACGGAAGCGTGGCCGCCACCCGAAACTGAACCACAGGTAGTCGACATCTTCGATCTTGGTGTCGTGTCGCTTCGAGTACTCGGGGACGCTTCGTCGGCCCACCCGGAACTGCAGCTGAACGATCGTGCCCTCCCATTTCGATGTCGCATACAGAGACGCGAACTGTGTTGCCATCTGGTCGTACGCCATGTAGTTCTGCACGACCGCCGGATTGTCGCCAGCTTTGTTGAGTGCGGCCGCGCGGGTCGTCGTCGTGTCGCTTGCCTTGGACGCACGCACGATCCTCCTCTGTTCGGGTTCGAGAGCGAACATCGACCGGTTGAGGTTGGTCGCCAGTCGTCGCGCGATCAGGTGTACGCGAGCGGGGTTGGGGTTGAACCTCACGTCGCGCACATCCTCCTTGGTCAGGTCCACCCACTCGGTGGGCTTTGCCTTGGCTGTCCCGTCCTTGACGAGTGCCCGAACGAGAAAGGACTCGTCGACGAACTGGACGCTGGGATCGACCGTGTCGACGTCCTGCTGGAAGTACGGATCTACATACGAAGCGAGGTTGCGAGATCCGACGAGATCGCGGATCGGGCTGGACGGAGCCAACCAGAGCATCAAAAGTGCCGAGTGGATCGCCACGAGAAGAGCCAGCCCGGTGACCAATCGCCGTTGCCACGGACGCACGGGTTCGTGGACGTCAGGCATGGGCTCCATCCTAGGCGGTGAACGCACAACTGCCGGTGACCCCTAGGGGCCACCGGCAGCCGTGTCAGGCGTTGCTATCAGATCTGAAGGCGACGCTTTTCGTTCAGCAGGACAGTTGCACCGAAGAGCAGCAGTCCAAGACCAAGCATCCAGAACGGAAGCAGGTTGGGCGATCCCGTTGCCGGGAGCGTCGTGGTCACGTCGGCGTCAGCCTGGCTGTCAGCATCGGCTGCAGCGTCAGCATCGGCGTCCGCATCGACGTCAGCATCAGCGTCGACGTCAGCGTCAACATCGACATCCTGATCGACGTCTACGTCAACGTCCTGGTCGACATCTACGTCAGCCGGAGCGTCTTCGTCGGCTGCATCAGCCAGCGTGTTCGGGCCACACGAGACGCGTGCCGTCTGCAGTGTCGCCAGGTCTCCGCCAAGGAGGCTCAGGTCGAGTGCCTGGACCTGAATCGAACCGGCAGGGTCCGAGGTCTGAGCGTTGACCGTGGCTTCGAGGATCGGGATGAGGGCATCTCCGAGTGCTTCGAGGATGTCGTTTCCGACCTGCTCGAGGAGGACATCAACCAGCTGCTGCTGAACCGTGTCAACAACGTCGGCGAGCGGAGCCAGTGGACCATCGGGGCCACCGAGGCTGAGGTTCAGAGCGTCCTCGATTCCGTCGAGAAGCTGGTCCACGATCTGCTGCGGGGCGACGTTGCCGATCAGCTGCGCGTTCGCACTCGTGTTCTCGGTAACCGGGACCACCAGCAGGTTGTCGCCGACGACGATGTCGATGCCAGCAACGTTCGACGAGCCGGTGGCCGTCGGGGTGCCGTTGTCTTCAACCGTCGCGTCACACGTGGCGCTCACAGCACCGATGACCACGCGAACAGGAAGGTTTTCCTGAACTGCGGCGAGAATCGGGGTCAGTGCTGCGTCCTGAACCTCTTCGAGAAGAGTGTCAAGCTGAAGCAGCTCAAGGAGGTCTGCCAGGCCAGGAACGATGTCATCGAGCAGCGTGCCGGTGTCGATGGCCTGGAGCTCGTCGGTGGCGTCAGACACGTCGATCGTGGTGAGAGCATCGATGCCCTCGCCGTCAACGCGTGCGAAGGCAGTCGAGGTGCCCTTGTTGCCGTCAAGGTCAGTTGACGCGGTCTGGTCGAACGTGCCAACTGCAGTACCGCTGATGGCCAGACCTGTGTCACAGGTGCCCGTGCCAGGCGTGGGGGTGCCGTCAGGAGACGAGGCGTTGCACTCGTCGCTGTCGAGGAGTTCAGTCAGTCCAGTCGAGGTGATGGCGCTGGAGTTTGACTGCGCAACGTCACCTGGGTCGGCCTGTGCGGAGAACGACAGTCCGGCAGTCACGATCAACGTGACAAGACCGACCGCGATCGAGTTCTTGGCGAGCTTGTTCCTCATCCGAGAGGCTCCTTGATTGATTAAAAGTTTGGGCACCCTTTTGGAGGCCCAGAACACGTAAAGGGATAGCGACTGGGAGATCGCTGAGAGATAGTCAACCACATTCTCAGGTTTGAATAGAACACCCTGATGGTTTTTGATACCCAAAGTTCACATCTCTACACGGGGATTACGCCCGAATCCGGTTTTTTCGTTGTTTTTGGAGCCATTCGAGCCCGCGGACCCACGAACGGTCACTCACCAAGATCATGTCGACCGCGATCATCACGAGGGAGAAGTACAAGATTCCCATGAAGATGCCAATTCCGAGGTGCATGCCGGTGATCAGCGCGAGTGCGATCATGCGCGTCGGACGATAGATCAGCAGCACTGGGAAGAAGAGCTGGACGACAACGGCCATGTAGGTGGCGCCGGCGATGATTGGCGCGCTCGCATACACCGGATGTAGCCAGTCGTTCCACGGCGAGTATGCATCCGTCTGCAAGGGGAAATAGACCGCTGTGCCGTCGCGCCACACCGTGCTCTGCAGCTTCCAGAACGCTGACCCGACGTAGACCATCACGACCTGGTGAATGATCAGGATCACCGCCAGGTTGTGGAGGGTCGCGCTGAACCAGTCCGGCATCAACGGCTTGACTCCCCCGCGACGTGCCTGGAGCCTCGCATCGAGCGACCACTGCCGGCCCGCGTCTGTGAAGCAGATGTAGAGCAGGACCATGCGGAGCACTGCATCGCCGCCCGATCCCACGAACGGGTTGGACACGTACAGCGACAGCCACAGGAACAAGGTCATCACTGCGGAGGCCCGCGTGTAGAGCCCGACCATGAGAAGCAGTCCGAAGATGATCGTGACGACGTACGCCAGGTCGAACATGTGCCCGTCGAGCCGCTTGAACAGATCGAGGAACGATGGCCAGCTCTTGGAGTTGCGCACCTGTTCGGTCCAGCTGGCACCGTCTCCCCACGTGTAGTGGCGGTCCGGCCAGTTGACGATGAGCTGACTCGCGACGATGAACCCCAAGATCATCCGGGTGACGGCGACTCCGTACGTCGACCGCTTGTCACCCGTCAGCCATTCCATCGCCTGGCCGATCATCGGTGCCTCCGATAGAAGTCGGCAATGACGCGTTCTTCAGCGGCGCTGCCCACCTCGGGCATGCGCCAGCCGCCCAGACGCTGGATCTCTCGAGCGCGCGCAGCTTCTCGCTCTTCCTTCGAACCGTGACGCGCGTCGTACGGTGTGACCCGCTGGCGGTTGAGCGAGTAACGGACTGCGACGAAGGTTCGCTCGGGCCAGCGCGCCTGCAGTACCTCCGTGGCAAGCCGGATCGTCGCCCGCTCATACCGGAGGTAGACCTCTGTCGAGTCTGGTCGGCTCGGACCTGCAGCGAGCAGACTCTTGCTCAGCTCCGACCAGCTCGGCGGATCCTTCTCCTCGGTCGTGACGGCAACGTGGCGCTGCGCATCGAGGAGCTTTCCGTATCGGGCACCGAGAGGGCTGAACAGCTTGTTCGTGACGTAGCCTGCGCGTCCGCCGATCAGCCGGTGGTGAATCAGGTCGAGCTCGACGTCCGTCCAGTCAACCCATTCCGTCTGCTTCTGAGTTCCATCGGCCGCACGGTAGGAGCCCTGGAACAGAATCCTGCGGTCCTCGGCAATCGGGTTGGGAGCGAACAGGCGCCAGTTCTGCGTGAACATCGGGCTCAGGTACGTCGTGTGCGGCGCCGCAGCGTCCGAGTAGCGGTTGGGCGGCAGGGACGCCAGCGTCACGGCGGCCAGCTGGAACAGGGCGACCAACGCGGCAGCAACGACAAAGGTCGTCTTGAGCGTCAGCCGGGGCACGGCCACACGCTACAACGTCGGCTTGAGTCGCTCGCTCTGGTGTAAAGCAAAAAACCCGGCCAAAGAGCAGCCGGGTCATTTGATCTCTGTGGAGCATAGGAGATTCGAACTCCTGACCTCTTCCATGCCATGGAAGCGCGCTACCAACTGCGCCAATGCCCCGCTGTTGCCCGTGAAGGCCTCGCCAATGTTAGCCGTTCAGACCGCCTGACCCCAAACCGGGTCATTCGTCGTCGGAGAGCACAGGCTCCGGCAACGTGCCCGCATTCCACTCCGTCAGGCGCCACTTCGACCAGTCGTCGCGGCTCCACTCCTCGAGCACCGACCACGAACAGTTGCCGAGCCCACCGAACGTGCTCCAATGCTCCTCGGGGATTTCAAGGAACGCACATGCACCCGTACGCAGGACCGCACCGTGCGCAACGATCACCAACACCCCCTTGTGAGGGAGATCCTCGAGGTGATCGTGCAGTGCGGCAGCGAACCGCTCCCCTGCCTGTCGATGTGTCTCGCTGCCGGGAATCTGCGTCTCGTCGCCGTCGATCCACGCCTGCATACCGTCGGGGAACTGTTCCCACGCCTCGCCCCAGGTCAACCCTTCGCGCGCACCGAAGTCCATCTCGCGAAGTCGAGGATCGAACTCGACCTCCTTCGAGGTCACTTCGCTCAGAATCCGTGCGGTCTCGGAAGCACGCAACAGGTCAGAGCTGACAATCCGGTACGGGTTGAGCGCCGCCAGGCGCGCAGCCGCTTCACGTGCCTGCTGACGTCCAACATCATCCAGGGGTACGTCGCTCTGCCCCTGCACGCGACCGGCAACATTCCATTCCGTGCGTCCATGGCGCCATAGGACAACCTGACGCCAGCTCACGCCGGGTCCTTGATTCGATCGATGATTTCCACCGCTCACGTCAGCCTGACTACGGGACAGTCACTCCAGAGTCGTTCGAGCGCATAGAAGGCTCGCTCCTCCTGGTGCATGACGTGGACGACGATGTCGGCGAAGTCGAGCAGGATCCAGCGGGCCTCGCTCATGCCTTCTCGCCGGACAGCCTTCGCGCCCAGCTCGATCATGCGTTCCTCGATTGCGTCCTGGATGGCTCGCACCTGACGAGGTGTGGACCCGGAGCAGAGCAGGAATACATCCGTGATCGCGAGCTGATCCGAGACGTCGAAAGCAATGATGTCCTGCGCCAGCTTGTCCTCGGCGGCGGTCGCCGCAGCGCGCGTGAGCTCGACTGCCCATTCTGTGGCGCTCAGGGTGTCGGCTCCGGCTCGGCGTACAAGCGGTGCTTTCCGATGTACTGGACGACACCATCGGGCACGAGGTACCAAACCGGTTCGCCCCGTACGACGCGGTCACGGCAGTCGGTCGAGGAGATCGCGAGCGCCGGAATCTCGACGAGGGTGATGCGGTCCTTCGGCAGACCTTCGAGGGTGCTGTCGTCCAACTCGTGACCTGGACGCGTACAGCCGACGAAGTGCGCGAGCTTGAAGAGCTCCTCGTGGTCACGCCAGGTGAGCAGCGCGGCCATGGCGTCGGCACCGGTGATGAAGTAGAGATCAGCGTCGGGATGCAGCGAAGCCAGATCGCGGAGGGTGTCAATCGTGTAGGTGGGGCCGTCGCGATCGATGTCGACGCGGCTGACGGTGAAGCGCGGGTTGGCGGCCGTCGCGATGACGGTCATCAGATAGCGATCCTCGGCAGGCGACACGTCACGGTCGGCCTTCTGCCACGGCTCGCCGGTGGGCGCGAAGATGACCTCGTCGAGGTCAAACCACGACTGGACCTCGCTCGCAGCCACCAAGTGGCCGTGATGGATCGGGTCGAACGTGCCACCCATGACGCCTATCCGGCGGCGACCATCCGGACGATGATCAGTCATGGGGCTCAGGAGTGCTCGCGGCCCTTGCCGAATTGCAGCAGCGCGAGCATCGACAGAGTCAAGATGACGAGCGCGATGGCGCCAACGGCGTACGGGTCGATGCCGATGTCGCGGAGGGTGTGCTCGGCTTCTGCCGTTGCAAGCGTCGTAAGCATGCCGTCAATCTATCCGATTCGAAGTCAGCGCACGTGACCGGAGCCGGTCACGACATACGTGGTCGTCGTCATCTCGGGCAGACCCATCGGTCCACGGGCATGGAGCTTCTGGGTCGAGATGCCGATTTCCGCACCAAAGCCGAACTCTCCGCCGTCGGTGAACCTCGTGGAGGCGTTGACCATGACCGCCGCTGAGTCGACTCCCATGGTGAATCGTCGAGAGGCCGCGAGCGACGAGGTGACAATCGCCTCGGTGTGGCCGGAAGAGAACGTACGAATGTGGTCGACAGCATCGTCAAGCGACTCGACGACCTTGGCCGAGATGTCTGCTGAGAGGTACTCGGTGGCGTAGTCCTCGTCGGTAGCGGGTACGACGTCACCGTCGATCGCGCAGAAGGAGGGGTCGCCGTGGACCGTGACGCCTTGTTCGTGGAGAGCGCTGACAACCTGGGGCAGGAACGCGTCGGCAACTGCTTTGTGGACCAACAGCGACTCGGCTGCGTTGCAGACACTGTTGCGCTGGGTCTTCGCGTTGATGACGATGTCGAGCGCCATGTCGAGATCGGCATCGGCGTCGACGTACACGTGGCAGTTGCCGACGCCTGTCTCGATCACGGGCACGGTCGACTCCGAGACGACTGCGTTGATCAGGCCAGCTCCCCCGCGCGGGATCACCAGGTCGACGAGCCCGCGCGCTTGCATGAGGTGCGTCGCCGACGCGCGGTCGTCTGCGGCGATCTGCTGGATGGCATCCGGCGGGATCGAGGTGCCGGCCAACGCTTCGCGCATCACCTTGATGATCGCGGCGTTGGATTCTGATGCCGACGACGACCCTCTGAGCAGTACGGCGCTGCCGGCCTTGAGGCAGATCGCGGCCGCATCCGCGGTCACGTTGGGTCGACCCTCGTAGATCATGCCGATCACACCCATGGGGACGCGGATCTGCTGAAGTCTCAGACCGTTGGCCAAGGTCGAACCGCGTACAACTTCGCCGATGGGATCGGGCAACGCCGCAATGTCTCTGACACCATCGGCAAAGGCGCCAATGCGGTCCTCATCGAGGCTCAGTCGGTCGATGACGTTCTCGCCTGTGCCGGCCTCGCGGGCTGCTGCAACATCTTTGGCGTTCGCGTCGAGTATCTCCGCCGATGCAGCCACGAGAGCGTCTGCCATCGCATTCAGTGCTTCGTCCTTGGCAGCGCGAGGCGTCAGCGCCAACGTTGCGGCGGCAACGCGCCCTCGACGCGCTGCATCGTGCACCTGCTGCTTCGCATCGGTCATGCTGACAATTCTAGGTGTCAGGCGTCAGTCGCGACAGAAACACCTCGTACGCGGGCAGCCAACGCCGAACGGCTACGCACTTGCAGTCGATCGAACAGGTCGCCGACGTGCTTCTCGACGGTCTTCTCGCTGATGGCGAGTGAGCTAGAGATCGCAGCGTTGGAGAGGCCACGGGCGACCAGGACGGCCACATCGCGTTGCCGCGGCGTCACTTGCTCGGCGAACATCGGATCCACCTCATCACCCGCCAGCTCACGACCGATGCCGACGCGATTGGTGGTACCGAGCGCACCGAGGACCGCTGCGATATGCGTCTCGACGGTCTTCTCCGAGACGTACAACGCTGTGGCGATCTCACGGTTGCGGAGTCCTGCTGCCGCAAGTCGAGCAATGATCTTCTGCGTCGGCGTCAGCGCGTCCCAGCCGATCCCGGGCACGTTGCGCAGCCGCCGACCGAAGGCGGCCAGCTCACGCTCGGCCCATGCCTTGACTGCCGACGCGCCGGTCGCCTCAGCCCGACGCGCTGCCTCCTCGAGCTCGTCGATTCCGCGGACTCGGTCACCTGACGCTGCCCGGGCCGATGCCTCGATGATTCCGGCGCGGACAACTTCAAGGTCGCCTCCGACGAGCGCTGCCAGCATTCCGGCGTCGGCCGACTCGCGTATGCCCGCCTCGTGGTCGCTCAGTGCCGATGCGACTCGCGCCTTGATGCGGCCGAGTGCTGCACCTGCCATGTTGTGCCCGTCGATCGGGAGCGTTGCGGCCTTCTCGGACCAGTTGAGTGCGAGCACCGCATCGTGCTCAGCCAGAGCGGCCTCGACGAGCATCTCGTAGCCGTAAACGCGGTCAACCACCTGAAGTCGCGGGAGGTTGTCGCCTCCCCCGCCATGGAGCATGAGGGTCGCTGCCTCCCGAAGGTTGCCGAGCGCATTGACACCAAATGCCGCCAAGACATAGGCACCGGCGTAGACGTAGTCCGGTTTGACCGTCTGCGGGTAAGAGGCCGAGAGCCAAGCCACGCCGTCTTCTACCGCCTCGCCACGGCCAAGGTGGCCGTCGACAAACATGCGCGCGCCACGCGCGAGCAGGACAAGCTGAGGTAGATCAACCATGATCGGCGCCGTCTCGATCCTGACGAGCAGCTCATCGGCATCGGTGAAGCGTCCGGCAAATCCGCGGGCTCGCACGAGTGCGATGCCGGCCCAGATCTGGTCGATCGAGGTGGGCGTCTCGTCGGCACCGAGCCGAGTGGCGATCTCGTCTGCGGCCGAGATCTGGCCGCTCGACATGGCCGTCTCCAGCTCCAGCATTGAGGTGATTCCGTCGAAGGGGCCCGCTTCAGGCACCGTGTCAGGGAGCTGCCCCGCCAAGCCAGTGCCGACGGCTCGAGCCATCGCGACAGCCGCTGCAGCCAATCTGCCGGTCGCGGTCAGACCGTCGGCGCTATCGAGCGCGTCGTCGAACCGACAGCTCAGGATCTGCAGGAAGATCGCGGCGGCGACGGCATCCTCGTCATTCGGGACACCCAGCAGCACCTCGAGCCCTGCATCGGCATCGTGAGTGAGACCGCGCAGCGTGACGCGCACGATCTCATCGGGATTCATGACGACCAGACTACGTGCTGTTGTCAGGTGAGCATCAGATCATCGCGGTGAATGACCTCGCGTTCATACTCTTCGCCGAGCTCGGCGGCGAGGTCACGTGTAGAGCGGCCCATCAGATCAGGCAGCTCGGCACTGTCGTAGTTGACGACTCCGCGAGCGATGACCGCGCCGTCGGGGCCGATGACGTCGATGGGGTCGCCTGCCTTGAACGTCCCGGTGACCGAGGTGATGCCCGCGGGGAGCAGTGACGCCTTGCGAGTCGTCAGGGCGCGTACGGCTCCCTCGTCGAGATGCACACCACCTTTGGTCTCACTGGCGTGCGCCAGCCACAGCAAGCGGGTCGAACGGCGTCGTCCGGTCGCCTCAAAGCGAGTGCCGACCTTTTCGTCCGCGAGGGCTTTGTGCGCGTTGGTGGCGGACGTGAGGATCACCGGTATGCCGGCAGCTGTCGCGATACGTGCGGCCTCGACCTTGGTGACCATTCCCCCGGTGCCGACCTTGGACGAGCTGACATGGGCAATGTCGAGCCCTTCGATCTCGGCGGGATCGCGAATCTCCTCGATCAGCTTCACACCCGGCGTACCGGGTCGACCGTCGTAGAGGCCATCGACATCTGACAGCAGGATCAGCAGATCGGCATGCACGAGATGGGCGACGAGCGCGGCCAGGCGGTCGTTGTCGCCGAACCTGATCTCGGTCGTCGCGACGGTGTCGTTCTCGTTGACGATCGGTACGACGCCGAGCTCACGAAGCTTGGCGAACGTCTGGTGAGCGTTGCGGTGGTGACTGCGTCGAGTGACGTCATCGACCGTCAGCAGGACCTGTCCAACGACCAGCCCTCGAGCGGCGAACCGCTCGCTGTAACTGGCGATCAACGCGCCCTGGCCGACACTCGCCGCGGCTTGCTGGGTGGCCAGGTCCCGCGGACGAGACTTGAGTCTCAACGGGCCGAGCCCTGCGGCAATGGCACCTGACGACACCAGCACGACCTCGTCACCGCGATCGCGGGCATCGCAGATCGCGTCGACAATGCCGTCGAGGCGCACGGGGTCGATATGACCTTCCGCAGTGGTCAAGGACGATGAACCGACCTTGACGACGACGCGAGACATCAGTCCTCGTCCTCGTCCAGCGGATCGTCCTCGGGGAAGGTCCAATCGGGGTTTGGGCCAGCGCCACCCTCAGCGCGTGCTTCGCGAGCACCAGCTTCGAAGGCGCGCTTGGCAGCCAGTTCTTCGCGGCGTTGCACGTTGGTGCGGCGATCGGACTGATCAATGCGGAGGTCCTCGCCGCGGCGGCCGAGAACCTCGGCACCTGCGGTGACCTGCGGGTCGAAGTCGAAGACCACTGCATTGTCTTCATCGCCGATGACGACGTCGTCGCCCTCCTTGGCACCGAGCTTGAGCAGCTCATCCTCGACGCCCAACCGGTTGAGGCGGTCGGCGAGGAAGCCGACGGCTTCGTCATTGCTGAAGTCGGTCTGGCGCACCCAGCGCTTGGGCTTCTCGCCGCGTACGACCCACTGCTCGTTGATGTGCGTGATGGTGAACTCGCGGCCGACGCCTGCTTCAGCCGGCGGGCGGAGCACGATGCGAGTTGCTTCGGAGACTGGCGTCGCTGCGCGGCGTGACGCCACGATCTCTGCCATCGCGAAGGAGAGCTCTTTGAGTCCGGCGCGGCTTGCTGCTGACACGTCGAAGACGTCGAGTCCGCGAGCCTCGAGATCGGCGCGAACGAAGCTGGCGATCTCCTTGGCGTCCGGTACGTCGGTCTTGTTGAGTGCGACGAGGCGGGGGCGATCTTCGAGACCGCCATAAGCCGCCAGCTCTGCCTCGATGACATCGAGGTCAGAGAGCGGATCGCGACCGGGATCGACCGTCGCGCAGTCAATGACGTGGACCAGCGCGGCGCAGCGCTCGACGTGACGCAGGAACTCGTGTCCGAGCCCGCGACCTTCGCTCGCACCCTCGATCAGTCCGGGTACGTCGGCGACCGTGAAGGTGGTCGAGCCGGCGGTGACAACACCGAGGTTGGGGATCAGCGTCGTGAACGGGTAGTCCGCGATCTTGGGACGAGCCCGCGACATCGAGGCGATGAGGCTCGACTTGCCGGCGCTCGGGAAGCCGACCAGTCCGATGTCGGCGACGACCTTGAGCTCGAGGGTGATCGTGAGCTCATCGCCCGGCTCGCCCTTGAGCGCAAAGCCGGGAGCCTTGCGCTTGGCAGATGCGAGTGCAGAGTTGCCCAGACCGCCCCGGCCGCCGGCCGCGATGACGATCTCGGTGCCGTGGCCGATCAGGTCCGCAAGCACCTCGCCGGACTCGTCGCGTACGACGGTGCCGTCGGGGACCAGCAGGACGAGGTCCTCACCCTGTCCACCGCTGCGGTTGTTGCCCGCACCCGGAGCGCCGTTGGTGCCCTTGCGGTGGGGTTCGTGGTGGTAGTCGATGAGCGTGGTGACATCGGCGTCGACCTTGAGGATCACGTCGCCGCCGTGACCTCCGTTGCCGCCATCGGGTCCACCAAGGGGTTTGAACTTCTCGCGATGGACCGAGGCAACACCATCGCCACCGGATCCGCCCGCGACGTGGAGCGTCACCTTGTCGACGAAGCTGGGAACAGCCACGGTGTCGCTCCTTTCAGTACATGTCTAAGCAAAGAAGATGGGGCAGCCCGCTGCTGCGGACTGCCCCATCGAAGTGAGTGTGCGCCTGGTCAGTCCGCCGGCGTGCCGGGGACGATGTTGATGACCTTGCGGCCGCGACGGCGACCGAACTCCACGGCA
>JAKFCR010000222.1:0-2740 GCA_036676545.1 Aeromicrobium sp.
TACAGAGCGGACGACGAGACTCGAACTCGCAACATTCTGCTTGGAAGGCAGAGACTCTAACCAATTGAGTTACGTCCGCGAAGCCTTGCGGCAACGACATCCATCTTGCCATATCGCGAGCGTGCTTCAGTCACCCGTGTCGATGATGCGATCGGCGTGTATGCGGGTCTGCTCAGTCGCGAAATGCCGGGTCTCCTGATCGGCCCAGATATCCCAGAACGGCGCGTACACATCACCATCGCGGGCGAGGGCTCGCGTGCGCCGGGCCTCCACCGGTGCCTCGACCCACAACAACAAGCTCAGGTACGGGCGAATCGTCGACGCGCCGCTGCCGACGCCATCGAGGATCAGCAGGGACGCGGGAGGGACGCGCATCGTTGCACCCGGCCGATCAGCCTCCCAGTCCCAGCGGTGCACTTCACCGATCTCGTCGGCGGCAATGCGATCGAGCACCTGGCGAACCAGCGGGGGAGTCGCTTCGAGTCCATGCCAGCCGGGATAGATGTCCTCGAGGTGCAGCAAGTCCGCGCCAGTCACCTCCGCGAGCCCGTTGGCGAGGCTTGTCTTGCCGGCGCCACTCGGCCCGTCGAAGGCAACCACCGTCGTCGTCCCACAGGCAGGTTGCCGCTGCGCAATCAGCGCGCTGAGCTCGGCGTACCGGTGGCGGTTCACCCTGACAGTGTCCACTAGAGTGATCTGGCTACGGGATGTAGCGCAGCTTGGTAGCGCGCGCCGTTTGGGGCGGTGAGGTCGCAGGTTCGAATCCTGTCATCCCGACAACGTAATCACGTGCGTCTCAAGGGCACCAGACGTACCGCGAGACGTCAGACGACGTTCACCTTCAACGTCACATTGAGACATGTGCGTACGCGGCAATGGGGTATGTGCGAAACAGCGCAGTCTCCGAGGTCCTGAATCGCCGCCAGTTTGTTGGCGGCAGTGTCGGCATCGCTGTCGGACTGGGCGTGCTCGGACCGGCCGCACTGTCGTCCCCTGCGCCAGCCAGCGCCCCGTCGATCTTCGCGCACGGCGTTGCTTCGGGTGATCCGCTGCCCGATGCGATCGTGCTCTGGACGCGAGTCACGCCCACTCCGCAGGCCACGCCGGGATCTGGGGTCGGCGCCACCATGTCGGTGCGCTGGGAGATCTCCGAGCTCAACGACTTCAGCCTCATCGCCGACAGCGGCTCGCTGACAACCGGTCCCGCTCGTGACCACACGATCAAGGTCGATGCGAACGGCCTCAAACCGGCGACCGACTACTACTTCCGGTTCATCGCCGGCACTCATGAGTCGCCGGTTGGGCGGACGCGTACGGCCCCGGCTCCCGACAGCGACCCAGGTGAGCTGCGGTTCGGAGTCGTGTCTTGTGCGAACTGGCAAGCGGGCTACTTCACGTCGTACCGCCACCTCGCCGAGCGCGGCGACCTGGACGCGATCATCCACCTCGGCGACTACCTGTACGAGTACCAACCGGGCAAGTACTCGATGGGCCACAACAATCGCGACGTACGCCGGCACCAGCCGCCGCGCGAGATCATCAGCCTCGCCGACTACCGGGAGCGCCACGGGCAGTACAAGACCGATCCCGACCTGCAGGCGCTCCATGCGGCGGTGCCGTTCATCGTGACCTGGGATGACCACGAGATCTGCGATGGCAACTGGGCTGAGGGTGCATTCGAGCACCAGCGCAACGAGGGTTCGTTCGCAGCCAGGCGCAAGGCCGCGCAGCGTGCGTACGACGAATGGATGCCGGTACGCATCTCCGGTACTGCCGTGGTGGGCGATGGCACGCGCATGTACCGCCGCCTGCAGTTCGGCACGCTCGCCGACCTGTCGATGCTCGACCTGCGCACGTATCGCAGCGAGAGGGTCGAGCCCGACGATCCGGCGATTGACGACGCGGGCCGGACGATCACGGGGGAGCGGCAGCTCGGCTGGCTGGAGGAGCACCTCTCCAAGACGCCCGTGCGCTGGAAGTTCATCGGCAATCCCGTGATGGTTTCCCCGGTCCTGCTGCCACCGCGACCCACGGCCGAGCAGTACGCGCTGAGCCAGACCGTCAGCTTCACCCCACTCGAGCCGTCAGCTCCGAACACCGACGTGTGGGACGGCTACACGGCTGACCGCAAGCGCCTGCTCACCCACCTGGTGGACGAACAGATCGAGGATGTCGTGTTCCTCAGCGGCGACGTGCACACGGCGTGGGCCAACGACGTACCGACCGAGGGTGGTGTTCCGGTCGCGACGGAGCTCGTCTGCAGCTCGATCACCAGCAACAATGTCGATGACTTCATCGGGGTCGCACCGCGTTCGCTCTCGCTCTCCCTTGAGGCCGCGATCCAGACGGAGAACCCGCACGTACGGTTCGTGAACCTCGACGATCATGGCTACTGCGTGCTGCAGGTGACTCGGACCAAGGTGCAGATGGATTGGTTCGCGATCAGCGATCGGGCTGACAAGAACGCCACATCACGAAAGCTGACTTCGTGGACCGTCGCGGCGGGCACTCCGAGGGTGCAGCCCACGACCCGCGCGATCCAGGCCTGATCGCCAAGCCTCAATTGGGGCCGAAACAGGCAGCATGAGAGACTTGTATTTCGCCGCGCCGCCGACCGAGAGTCGCCCGCTGCGCCCCCAAGCGCCACATCCCACATACGCAGGAGTCAGCACGTGAAAAGCAGCACCGAGTCCCTGAGCCCGACACGGGTCAAGCTCACCATCGAGGTGCCGTTCGAGGA
>JAKFCR010000223.1:0-6338 GCA_036676545.1 Aeromicrobium sp.
CGTACGGCCGACAGCACGTGTCCGAGGTGCTTCGGATCGGCCATCTCGAAGGTGAACTTCGACTTCGCGACCCGATCGCGACCTGTCGACAGCGAGGCCGACAGGATGTTGACATGTTGGTCTGAGATGACCCGGGTGATGTCGCTGAGCAGCCGCGGCCGATCGAGCCCTTCGACCTGGATCGCCACGAGGAACGTGCTCTTGCCGGTCGGTGCCCAGTGCACCTTGACGAGCCGCTCGGGCTGGTGGCGGAGCTCCAGCAGGTTGACGCAATCCGTACGGTGCACCGACACACCAGCACTGCGGGTGACGAATCCTTCGATCGCGTCGCCGGGCACAGGAGTGCAACACCGTGCCAGCTTGATCAGCACATCGCCGTCGATGCCCTCGACGAGTACGCCCGCATCGCGGCTGATCGTCTTGGACGGTTTGGCGCCGATGCCCGGCATCGTGGTGGCCTCGGCGAGGTCTTCCTCGGCACCTTCACGGCCGCCGGCGAGGTCGATGACCCGCTCGACGACGTTCTGCGCCCCGGCGTTGCCTTCGCCGACCGCCGCATAGAGACCGGAGATGTCGGCAAGGTTGAGCTCCTTGGCAACGGCATCAAGCGTCTCGTGCTTGAACAGCCGATGCAGCGGAAGACCTTCCTTGCGCATCTGCTTGGCGATCTGGTCCTTGCCGCGTTCGATCGCCTCTTCGCGACGTTCCTTGGTGAACCACTGGCGGATCTTGTTCTTGGCACGCGGGCTCACGACGAACTCGAGCCAGTCACGGCTCGGACCCGCATCCGGCGACTTGGAGGTGAAGATCTCGACGACGTCGCCGCTCTCGAGCTCGGACTCGAGCGAGACGAGTCGACCGTTGACGCGCGCTCCGATGCAGGCGTGGCCGACCTCGGTGTGCACGGCGTACGCGAAGTCGATCGGCGTCGCCTTGGCCGGCAGCTGGATGAGGTCGCCGCGTGGCGTGTAGGCGTAGACGCCCGCGTTGGTCATCTCGAAGCGCAGCGAGTCCAGGAAGTCGACCGAGTCCTCGGTCTCGGACTGCCAGTCGAGCAGCTCGCGCAGCCACAGCATGTCGTTGCTGTCGGGAGCCTTCTCGCCGGTCTTGGAGAGCGCGACGGCGTCTTCCTTGTACTTCCAGTGGGCCGCGACGCCGTATTCGGCACGACGGTGCATCGCGTTCGTACGAATCTGCAGCTCGACTGCCTTGCCCTGCGGACCGATCACCGTGGTGTGCAGCGACTGGTACATATTGAACTTCGGAACCGAGATGTAGTCCTTGAACCGTCCGGGGATCGGGTTCCAGCGGGCGTGCAGCACGCCCAGAACGCCGTAGCAGTCGGCGACGGAGTCGACCAGGATGCGTACACCGACGAGGTCGAAGATGTCTGCGAACTCTCGGCCACCGACCAGCATCTTCTGGTAGATCGAGTAGTAGTGCTTGGGCCGGCTGGAGACCTTGGCCTTGAGCTTCACGTGCCGCAGGTCTGACTCGACATCGCTCACGACCCGCTCGAGGAACTCCTCGCGCGACGGCGCACGATCGGCTACGAGTCGCACGATCTCGTCGTAGACCTTGGGGTGCAGGGTCGCGAACGCGAGGTCCTCCAGCTCCCACTTGATCGTGTTCATACCGAGTCGGTGAGCCAGCGGAGCGAAGATCTCGATCGTCTCGCGGGCGATACGTTCCTGCTTGTCCTGGCGGAGGTAGCGCAGCGTGCGCATGTTGTGGAGGCGGTCGGCGAGCTTGATGACGAGAACGCGGATGTCGCGGCTCATCGCCACGACCATCTTGCGGATCGTCTCGGACTGCGCAGAGTCGCCGTACTTGACCTTGTCGAGCTTGGTCACGCCATCGACGAGTCGTACGACCTCATCGCCGAAGTCCTTGCGGAGCTCGTCGAGCGTGTAGTCGGTGTCCTCGACCGTGTCGTGCAGCAGCGCGGCGCACAGGGTCGGCGCTGTCATGCCGAGCTCAGCGAGAATCGCGGCAACCGCCAGTGGGTGCGTGATGTACGGGTCGCCGCTCTTGCGCTTCTGCCCCTCGTGCATCCGCTCGGCGATGTCATAGGCCTTCTGGATCGAGGCGACATCACCCTTGGGATGGGTGTTGCGATAGACCTTCAGCAGCGGGTCGAGTACGGGATCCGGCGATCCGGATTTGCCACCGATGCGGGAGAGCCGGTTGCGTACGCGCGCAGAGGTAGGAGCCGAGTCTGCGTTCTTCGACCCGGCTGGCGGCGCCTCGACGCGATCAGCCACGAACTCTCCTCACTGGCACAGGAACACTGTGTCTTTCCATGGTAGGCCAGCGAGTGAAGCGCAGGTCAGGACAACATGCCCTCGACGAGGGTTGCCGCAGTGACGAGTACGAGCAGTGCGACCAGTCCGAATGCGACGATGCGTACCTGTCGGGGGTTCATGGTTCTCGATTCTGTGGGGAGCTCAGTACGTACGCAAGGCGCTGCAGCCGATAGGTTGCAGCCGCTCCCGCCCACCCAGAGCTTGAATTTCGATCAGGACGAGGTTGCCAGCCACCTGTGCACCAGCCTGCTCGACGAGGTCGGCACCGGCCAGCATCGTTCCACCAGTCGCGAGGACATCGTCCACGACAAGTACCCGATCACCGGGCTTGAGGGCGTCACGATGCATCTCCAGCTCAGCAGAGCCGTACTCAAGGTCGTATGACGTCGTGAACGACCGGGACGGCAACTTGCCCGCCTTGCGTACGGGAACGAATCCGGCGTTGAGCTCGAGCGCAATCGCGGGAGCGAAGATGAATCCGCGTGCCTCGATACCCAGAACCGCATCGATGCGGCCAGCGAAACGCGCCACATCGACGAGCGCATCGATGACGAGCCGCAGGGCTTCAGGATCCGCGAGGAGCGGCGTGATGTCGCGGAAGGTCACCCCCTGCACCGGCCAGTCCTCGATCGGTCGCACAAGGCGATCGATCAGGGCGCTGACCGGTGCTGGAGCTGAATCTGTGGCTTGGTTCACCCAGCCGCTTCGTTGAGGTCGACCTTGCAGACATCCTTGGCGTGAGTCTCAATCGCCTTGGAGGCCTTCTCGAACTCGGCGCCGCTCAACTTCTGGAACTCGGACGCCAGACCGGTCAGCTTGGACATGTCTACGCCCTCGGGGATCTTGCCCGACTGCAGATCGGCGAAGTCCTCGATCTTGATCCCGGCTTCGCTCAACGCAGTCTCGACTGTCGTGATGGCGCCGTCGAGCGTCTTCCAGTCGTCCTTGATGTCGCCCGGAGCCTCATCGGCCAGCTTGTGGAATGTCGTGAACGCGTCACCGAGCGACGCGGTGTCGCCAGAGTCGAGATCGCCGAACGTCTTGGCCGCAGCCTTGATGTCCTTGCAGTAGTCGCTGCCACTGCCGCCGGAGCCGCCGGAGCCGCCGTCGCCGCCACATGCGGTGAGGACACCGCCGAGAAGCACGGTGCTCGCAATCGCCAGGGGGATCTTCATGAGGTGCCCTCCATCACGCGTCGCCATTCGGTGGGCGCCGCTTTGGTGCCCCAAGCATGACACGCCACGGCGAAGCTCAGGAACCGCCCTTGCCCCGCTGTGAGCGTGGTTTGCGGGATGGTTGTGAACGCTTGGCAGCGCCTGAGGGTGCCGCAAGTCGCTTCGGCTGGGGAGCCGCGGCAACTGCCACCGGCCCGTCTGCCTCTTTCTCCCTGCGACTCAGGACCTTTGCGGTGTGAGCCTTGATGGCGGGCTCGCGATCCTTGAGCTGAGCAGCCAACGGCGTCGCGATGAAGATCGACGAGTAGGTGCCCGCGAGCATGCCGACGAACAGCGCCAGAGCGAGGTCCTTCAGCGGTCCCGTACCAAGAACGGCCACGCCCACGATCAGCAGTGCTGCAACCGGAAGGAGCGCGGTGATCGAGGTGTTGATCGACCGTACGAGCGTCTGATTGAGAGCGAGGTTGGCCTGCTGCGAGTAGGTGCGGGTTGTCGACTTGAGGATGCCCTTCGTGTTCTCGCGCACCTTGTCGAACACCACGACGGTGTCGTAGAGCGAGAAGCCAAGAATCGTCAACAGACCCGTGACCGTCGCAGGGGTCACCTCGAAGCCTGTCCACGCGTACACACCGACCGTGATGACGAGGTCGTGCGCCAGCGCCACGATGCCAGCCACCGACATTCGCCACTCGCGGAAGTAGGCCCAGATGAATATCACCACGAGCACGAGGAACACGAGCAAACCGGTCAGCGCCTTGTTGGCGACCTGTTTTCCGTACGTCGGCCCGATCAGGTTCTGACTGACTTCGGTGGCACCGCCCTCGAGCAGCGACTCCTTGATCTTGGTGGACTGGTCCTGGGTCAACGGCTTGGTCTGGATGCGGATGAGCTCTGCTCCGCCACCGCCAGACGTCGTGACGGTCGGGTCCCCCGCCTCCGGCACACCGGCCTCTTCCACTGCCGTACGCATGGCGTCAGCCGTCGTGGAGTCAGCCTTCTGGACGGTTGCCGTGAACTCGACGCCACCCTTGAACTCGACGCCGTAGTTGAAACCACGTGCGATGAGGCCCGCCGCGGCCGCGATCATGATGATCGCCGAAAGGGTGTACCAAACCTTGCGTCGGCCGACGAAGTCGAAGGAGATCCGTCCTTCGTAAAGGTTCTGTCCGAACGTGCTGATCCTGCCCATCAGTTTGTTCCCCTTCCAGGGGTACTGCCAGCTGTGTGGGCCAGCTCAGTGACCTTGCGACCCGTGATACCGAGGTGTGCCGCGTCAAGGCCGGAGAGCTTGTGGCCCTGGCCGAAGAACTTCGTACGTGCGAGCACCGACACCAGCGGCTTGGTGAACAGGAACACCACGAAGATGTCGATGATCGTGGTCAGACCCAATGCAAACGCGAAGCCGCGGACGACACCGATCGCGAAGATGAACAACACCAGTGCCGCGAGGATCGAGACACCGTCGGCCGCCAGAATCGTGGCACGCGCGCGTACCCAACCAGCCTCGACAGCGAGTCGGAGCGATTTGCCTTCACGGACCTCGTCACGGATGCGCTCGAAGAACACGATGAACGAGTCGGCCGTGATGCCGATCGCCACGATGAGTCCGGCAATACCGGGCAAGGTCAGCGTGAACCCGACTGCCTTGCCCAACAAGAGCACCGAGGCGTACGTGACTATTGCGGAGATGAGAAGCGATCCGATCGCGACCAGTCCGAGTCCGCGGTAGTAGAACAGCAGGAACAGGACGACGAGGATCATGCCGACGAGTCCGGCGGTGAGACCGGCGTTGAGCTGGCTACCGGCGAGCGACGGCCCTTCCTCCGAGACACCGTTGACGCCGAACGTGAGCGGGAGCGCACCGTACTTGAGCTGGTTGGCGAGGTCCTTGGAGGTCGTCGCGGTGAAGTTGCCCGAGATCTGGGACGTGCCGTCGGTGAAGTGACCGTTGGTGGTCGGAGCGCTGATCGTCTGACCATCGAGCACGATCGCGAAGCGGCTGGCCTGCTCGTTGCCGGCCTGCTGCTGCTGGAACAGCTGCTCCGTGATCTTGTCGAACGCCTTCTTGCCCTCGCCCTTGAGTGCGAGCGAAACAACCCACTGAACCTGCTGCTGTGGGATGACCGCGTCAGCACTCTTGACCTGAGTACCCTCGATCACCGTGGGGCTGAGGATCATCGTCTCGCCGGACTTGGGATCGCACGTCACGAGAGGCTTGTTGGCCACGTCGTTGACCTGGACGTCGTCGGTGCAGACGAACCCCGCGAGCACCTTCTGCAGCGACTCAACGCCAGTCTGGAATTCCTTGGGCAGTGAGCCGACGCCTTCGGTTTCAGCCTTGATCAGCTGATCGAGCGAGAGCTTCGACCAGTCCAGGTCATCGACGATCTTCTGGTCCTTGGCCGTGTCAGTTGGCGTCGTTGCGGTCTGACCGGAGCCCCACAGAAGGCGGAACCGCAGCTGAGCGGTCTTGCCGACCTGGTCCACGATGTTGGCGCGCGATTGACCGGGGATCTCGACAATGATCTGGTTGCCGCCCTGCGTGGTGACTTCAGCCTCGGTGACGCCGGTGCCGTTGACGCGCTGGTCAACGATGTCGCGAGCCTGCTTCAGCTTGTCGGGGGTGACGTCGCCACCTTCAGCCTTGGCTTCGAACGTGATGCGGGTGCCGCCCTGGAGGTCGAGTCCGAGTTTGGGCTTCCATGCGCTCTCGTCGCCCTTCTTGGCGTTGGCGTCGATCAGCGCAACGAGTCCGAACATCGCGACGACGCCCGCCAGGAAGAGCGTGAGCGTGCGCTTGGGCCGGGGCAGGTTGGCGCTACGCGTCTTGGGTGCGGCCATCAGTCGTCAGAGCCAG
>JAKFCR010000224.1:0-3619 GCA_036676545.1 Aeromicrobium sp.
GCGCCTTCGTACTGCCAGTCCCACGTCTCCTGGATCGGCATGGGCAGGCGGGAGATGCTCGCCATGGCTCAACCCTCCGAGACGGGACGGGACATCGAGACCTGGTGGACGTTGATGTAGCCAGTGGTGAAGCCGGCCTCGCAGTACGCGAGATAGAACTCCCACATCCGGCGGAACGTCTCGTCGAAGCCCTGCGCGTTGATCGTCGACCAGTTGGAGTTGAAGTTGTCGCGCCACTGCCGCAGCGTGCGGGCATAGTGCCTGCCGAGCGGACGCTGGTTGGTCACCGCGAGCGACGTGTGCTCGGACAGCACTTGATCGATCGCGGTCAGCGACGGGAGCAGCCCACCCGGGAAGATGTACTTCTGGATCCACCCGTACGAGTTGCGGGTCGCGAGGTAGCGGTGGTGATCCATCGTGATCGCCTGGATCGCGACATGACCGCCGGGTGCGAGCAGCTTGTCGATCGTGGAGAAGTACGTCGGCCAGAACTCCTCACCGACGGCTTCGATCATCTCGACGCTGACGATGGCGTCGTACTGGCCGGTGACCTCGCGGTAGTCGATGAGCTGCAGGTCGACGTCGACCCCAGCCTCGGCGAAGCGCTCCTGCGCGAGGGCAGCCTGCTCCGTGGAGATCGTGATCGTGGTGACCTTGGCCCCACGCTGAGCGGCCCGTACGGCGAGAGCGCCCCAGCCGCTGCCGATCTCGAGCACGCGAGTGCCTTCGGAGACGTGAGCATCGTCGAGGATCGCGTCGATCTTGCGCATCTGCGCCTGCTCAAGAGTCTCATCACCCTCGAACCAAGCGGACGAGTAGCTCATCGACGGATCGAGGAACTGCGTGAACAGCTCGTTCGAGAGGTCGTAGTGTGCCTCGATGTTCTTGCGAGAGCCGGTGACCGAGTTGCGGTGGTGGTGCGGAAGCTTCTTGTCGACGAAAACGCGAAACTTCTGCAGGGGTGCCGGCACGATCGTCGCCATGCGCGCGGCGAATGGTGTCAGCAGCTCGGCAAGGTCCGTGCCGTCGCCGGTGGTCCAGTCGCCGGCCATGTACGCCTCGCCAAAGCCGATCTTGCTGTCCGCGCCGAGCCGGGCGAAGAACGCGCGAGGGCGTACGAGCCGCATCTCGGGGGAGTTGTCGTCGCCTGCGCCCCAGCGGGTGCCGTTGGCCATCGTCAGCCGCACGGGCACGCGGTTGATCGTGGGCTTGAGGATTGCCTTGGCGATACGCGCTTTTGCGGGTGTGCGTGGGGTGTGCGCGATGCCGGGCCAACGGGCTGTGGCGAACTCAGTCATTGCGTGCCTTCCTGCGGAGAGTGAGCCGGTCGCGTGACGACCGGCAATCTGCGGATCCAGAGCCATACACCGTGTATTCGGATCAGAAGGCTGGTGCGATGGGTGATGAGAGGCATTTTGACGAGAAGTTTTGTGAGGCGCCCTGGAGTGGCGGGGCGAGGCGTACCGCGGAACGTCGCGCTGAAGACCGCTTCGCCACCCTGGCGCAGAATCACTGTCGACGAGACCGACTCGGGCGTCAGCGTGAACTGAAGGTCATATCGCCCGTCGACCGTGAAGAACGGCGACACGTAGAACTCCTTGTCGACCGTTGCCTTGCCGGCATCGTCCGTCTCCAGTAGGTACGCATGCCGTTCCCCGTACGTGTTGTGCACCTCGGCGACGATGCATCGCAACGTGCCGTTGGGTGCGATGGCCCAGAACACGCTGAGCGGGTCGAACGTATGGCCCAGAACGCGGGCGTTGGCGAGCATCAGCACGCGATGGCCGCTGATGTCGATGCCGCCGACCTTGCAGAATCGCTCAATGTTGGCGCGGATCGAGTCGTTGGGGTCGCCGATGTGGTCGGCGGCTTTGAACGAGGAGAACGGCCGCAGCGCGCGATTCATGCGTGGCAGCTCGTCAACGTCGACGAGCCATTGGTAGACGCGGTTGGTGAAGCGATGGCGCAGGGGAGTGCGGCGGGTGTGACCGACGGTTCCCTCGACCAGGGCTGGGAGCGCAGGCAGCGCTGGCGTCACCATGCAGTGCCCAATGCCAAAGCCGCATCCACGCCCGATCGACAGCCGTCCTCGTGGAATCCCCAGCCGTGATAGGCCCCGGCAAACACCGTGCGGTCGGTGAACAGGCGCGTGAGCTCGCCCTGGGCGGCCACGGACTCGGGGGTGTAGATCGGGTGCGTGTAATCCATCCGCGCGACGACCGTGGCCGGGTTGATGCGCTCGGACGCATTGAGCGTGACGAGGAACGGATCGGCGCTCTCGATGCCTTGAAGCCGGTTCATCCAGTACGTCACCGCCGTCCGGTCACTGCGCTGCGCACAGTCGTCCATTCGATAGTTCCACGATGACCGCGCGGCAGTCGCGCTTGGCAACTGGGAGTCGTCGCGATGCAGCAGCGTCTCGTTGCGCGAGTATTCGAACGCACCGAGAACGCGGAGTTCGTCGTCGGTCGGGTCGGTGAGCAGTGCGAGGGCGTCGTCGGCGTGAGTGGCGATGACGACGGCATCCGCCTGGTGCAGGTTGCCCGCGGTGTCGATCAGCTCGATGCTGTCGGGCTTGCGAGTGATCGCCGTGATGCCGGTCGACGCGCGTACGTCACCGACGGCCGCCGTCACTTTGTCGATGTACGTTCCCGAGCCGCCGCTGACCGTGAACCACTGCGGCGAACCCTTGACCGAAAGGAAGCCGTGATGCTTGAGGAATTCGAAGAGATAGCGCGCCGGGTACGACAGCGCGTCCTCGTGGCCCGAGGACCACACGCACGAGACGACGGGGATCGCGTAGTGAGAGATGAAGTAATCCGAGAACCCGTGGATCCGCAGGAAGTCGCCGTACGTCTGCGGGTCATTGGGCGACTCTGCGCTGTCGAGGAGCTTCTGGGCGAGGCGGCCGTACTTCTTCACGCTCAGCAGCATCGCGAGATAGCGCGGGTCTGCCGCTCGACGCTTCTGCGCGAACACGCCCTTGCCGCCGCGACCGCCGGCGTACTCGAGCCCGCAGCCGTCGCAGTGGATGCTCATGCTCATCTCGGTCGCATGGACCTCGACGTCGAGCTCGGCGAACAGCCGCCTCAACAGGGGATAGGTGCGGTCGTTGTGGACGATGAAGCCGCTGTCGACGCGATGTGTGGCGTCCGAGTCGGCCACGGTGTGCGTATGAGCGTGCCCGCCGATACGGTCATCGGCTTCGAACACCGTGACGTCATGGGTCTTGCGGAGGACGTACGCGGCGGTCAGGCCAGACACCCCCGATCCGATCACTGCGACGCGGCGTCGGGGCGTGTCTTGGCTCATGCCAGTGGTTCGTGGCTAGCCGTTGTCCGGATTGGTCTTGTCAGCGTCTTCGCCGGCTCTGCGGCTTGACTCGGTGATCTCAAAGATCTCCGTGCCGAACGCGCCGAGCTCGTTCGTGATCTTGCGGGCTCCCTCGAACAGGATCGCCGCCACATGTCCGCCGGTTGCGATGGCCGCCTCGACAGATTGCTGGAACACGTCCTTGGCGATCTCGCGCCTGCTCAACGCCATCGGGTGGCCTCTCGGTCGGACTCGACTATGAGGTCAATTGTGGCGTACGAAGCTCCTCGGCGCGACGGGCGGCTGC
>JAKFCR010000225.1:0-4657 GCA_036676545.1 Aeromicrobium sp.
CCCTGCTTGTCCGGCACTTCCGAGGAGGCGCCGGAGAAGAACATGCGGGTGAAGTTGCGTGCCGCCTGATTGGTGAACGGGGTGTCGCGTACGCGATCCGTGAACGCGTTGAAGCTCTCGACCGTCCACCCGTAGATGCAGTTCTCCTGGCCGCGGGTGAGGACGATGCCGTGCTCGAGACGCGGACGGAACTTGGCCGGAAGGAACAAGCGCCCCTTCTCGTCGAGACGGGGTGTGTAGGTGCCAAAGAAGTTGGACACGTCCGGGTTCATCGGGCACCTCCTCCGCTGCGAGCCTGTCCTCCATTTCGCCCCACCATACTCCACAATCCACCACTTGGATGCCAATTTGGGCGCTTTTTGGGAGTTTTTGGGTAGCACGCTCTACCGCCGGAAATCGACGGAAACCACTGTCGGGGCAAACAAAAAACCGCCCCCTCAGGGGCGGTTCAGAGCTGGTGGAGCGAAGTGGGGCCTTTTCGGCCCAAACCTCGAAAGGCTAGATGTCGTCTCCATCGCGGCGGCGCTGCCAGCGCTCTTCCATACGGTCGACGAACTTGCCCGACGGCTTGCCTCCGGCCTTGCTGGTCGGACGGTCCTCGACCTGTCCGCCGATACCGCGCTTCCAGGCAGTCAGGAACAGGTAGGACGTCGAGAGCATCGCGACAAATCCAGCGACACCGAGCCAGGTCTGTGCCGTCACGGCACCGGCGAAGAGCAGCACGAGGCCAGCGATGAACCCTAGGACAGCACCGACCGCCACGCGACGGTTGTGCGCCATGAACTTCGAGCCCCGAAGGGTCGACGCAAAGTCGGGGTCTTCAGCGGCCAGCGATTGCTCGAGCTGATGGAGCAGCCGGGCCTCTTCGTCAGAGAGCGGCACTTTTGCCTCCTGGATCGGATGATGCTGATTCCAAGTCTAGGCGTGCGATTGACTGCAAGCCAGCGGAAACGGATGTGAAGTCGTGTGAAGTACGTGCGAGGCGCTCGAGAGCGAACAACGCTTCCCGCGCTCCTGGCTCTCCGTCAACGATCGCGCTTGGCACCAAATCGGCGAAAACCCGGAGCCCATTTGTCGCAACCGGTACGAATCCACGGGCAGCCAGGAGGTCCTGGAGCTCGTCGAGTCCGAACCTCCGAGGACCGAGGGCACGAATGTCCCAGGCGTCAGCCGTGGTGGTCAGGAGCGCCTGTGCGGTGGCGAAGTCTCCGGCGAGCGCGCGCGCTGTGATCGCCGCCAGTCGCCCAGCGACGACAACGCTCACATGCCCGCCCGGGCGCAGGACCGTGGCAACGGCTGCCAGGGCTTCAGCTGGGTCGTCGACGTACTCGAGCACGCCGTGGCAGATGACGAGGTCGAAGGACTGTGGATCAACGTGGTCAAGCAGATCCGCGGTGTCGCCCTGTATGCCGCGGACCGCTTCGCCGAGGTCGGCGTCTGCGGCGCGACGGTGAAGTGACGCCAGCGCGTCAGGACTCGGATCGACGACCGTGACGTGGTGACCGAGGAGCGCCAGACGTACGGCGTCTCCCCCGGTGCCGCCGCCGAGATCAAGGACGTCCAGCCCGTCGTTGCCGCTGCCCGCGATATCGGTGGCATCGACCACGGACTGCCACATCAACTCGGCACGGACCGGACCCATGACGGACACTGTGCCACAGGGCCAGGGCGTGTCTGGCAAACCCCCGCGGCGATCCGAGCGGCGTCCGCGCTCGTCTGACAAGGCCGAGGGCCGAAGCCATACCAGGGTTGTCTAGCGAGGGCCGAGAACGCCGTCAGACGGGATGCGGCGGCGGTCGGGCGTGTGGGGGTTTGCCAGACACGTCCTGGGAACGTGTTTCCGATAGCGTCCTGCCATGCACGATCAGTCCGAACGACCTGACTGGGTCTCCTGATGGACCTCGCGGCTCTGGTCTTCTCCAGCGGCTGGGCCAGCGGTGTCAACGCGTACGCAACCGTCGGCGTCCTCGGCCTGCTCGCTCGGTTCACGGAGACATCGATCGTGCCGGACGCATTCGCTCGTACCGATGTGCTGATCGTGGCGGGCTTCATGTTCCTGGTCGAGTTCGTCGTCGACAAGATCCCGTGGCTCGACTCGGTCTGGGACGGCATCTCGACCGTCGTCCGACCGACTGTCGGAGCCTGGGTGGCGTGGCAGCTTGCAGGTGACTCGTCCGGTGTCGATCAGGCACTGCTCACCGCGCTCGGTGGGAGCACGGCTCTGGCGTCGCACGGCGTGAAGTCCGGCGTACGACTGGCCGTCAACACCTCACCCGAGCCGTTCAGCAACGGGATTGTCAGCACGACCGAGGACATCGGCGTGATCACCGTCGTCTCGCTTGCCGTCGCTCATCCGTGGTGGGCGCTGGGCATCAGCGCATCGCTCCTCATCGCTGGGGCGGCCACTGTGATCCTGCTGTGGCGCACGATCAGCAGAGCACGGCGGCGACGGCGCGAGGCGAACGCGTAGTCTGCGCGCATGGCGCAGGTCGTGGTGGTCGGAGGCGGCTTCGCCGGTATGTCGGTGGCAGCGCGCCTCGCGAAGCTACGCCACGACGTCACACTGGTTGAGGCAACTGACCAGCTCGGCGGCCGGATGCGGGGCATCACGATCGACGGGTCACCCCGTCAGGTCGAGCTCGACACCATCACCCTCCCGGCCGTATTCCGGGACCTGTTCCGCAAGTCGGGACGGCCACTGGAGAGCGTGCTCGAGCTCGAGATGACCTCGGGCCGACGTCACGTGTTCAAGGACAAGTCGATCCTTGACCTACCCCTCGGCAACCGCGGCGACCAGCACGCCGCAGTGACGAAGGCGTTCAGCGAGGACGAGTGGTCGCCCTGGGTCGACGGCCTCGCCGACACCTGGGACGTCTTGCGACGCACTGCCCTGGACCAGGTGTTCGCCGGCAAGTCGGCGGTAGATCGGAATGTTCGCAAGGCCCTTCGAGCGCGCCGAAGCATCTCGTACGTCGCCGACCGGTTGCCCGACGAGCGGCTCGCCAAGATGCTGCTGAACCCGCTCCGCCTCGCCGGCCAGGATCGCGTCGCGACGCCAGGATTCGCGGCGGTGAGCCACTACGTCGAGCGCAACTTCGGACGATGGCGATTCACCGGTGGGCTCCCAGCTCTAGCGGATGCGCTGGAGGCACGGTTGGTCGAACGCAGGGTCACGATTGCGCTCGCTGAGTCCGCACACGAGCTCGTACGTGATGGCGACCAGGTGACCGGCGTCGTCACGGACACGCGGACGCTCCCGGCGGACTTGGTGGTGTGGTGCGCACCGAGCTGGCCCGCTCCCCTGCCTTCACCTCGCACGATGCAGGTCATCCCCGCGAGCCGGACGTTGATCACCCTCGCGGACGAGGCACCCGAGCTGCCCGAAGAGATCCTCGTTCACGCCAACCCGCCGATCCGGCTGTTCTCGGGTGGCAAGGGCGAATGGACGATCGAGCACCGCAGCGGTGAGGACGTGCTCGACGCACTCGTGCGCTTCGGCATCGACCTACGCGATCACGTGATCTCGCGAACGGACCTGACGCCGAGCGACCTCGTACGCCTCGGTCACTGGGGCTGGGCGTGGCAGGGTCTGAGCACCGCATGGGAGCTGCCCGGAGTCGCTCCGAGCGGAGGCCTCTACTTCGCCGGCGCGCATGCGCATCCAGGTGGGTCGCTCGAGGCAATCGGCATGGCGACAGCAGCCATCGCCGAGGACATCGGTCCCGCTAGCCGCTAGACGAGACCGTCAGCACGCAGTGCTTCGAAAATCTCTCGTGTCGCCTTGGAGCGGTTGAGGGTGATGAAGTGCAGGCCCGGCGCTCCACCATCGAGCAAGTCGCGGCACAGCTGCGTCGCAAGCTCGATGCCCTTGGCCCGGACTGCGTCCTTGTCGTCCTGGATCGGCTCGATCTGCTCCAGCACCTCTGGCGGCAGTGCGGCACCCGACAGCTCAGCCATCCGGGCAACCTGCGAGAAGTTGAGGATCGGCATGATGCCCGGAACGATCGGGATGTCGCTGCCCAGTGCTCGTACGCGCTCGACCAGCGCGAAGTAGTCGGAGGCACGGAAGAACAGCTGGGTGATCGCGTAATCGGCACCGGCATTGGCCTTGGCCACCAACACCTCCGCGTCGTGCTCGAGGCTCTGGGCGTCCGGGTGTCCCTCGGGGAACGCTGCGACACCGATGCAAAACCCGCCAAGCTCAGACGCCAGTTCCACGAGGTCGATGGCGTGGTCCATGCCGTCTGGGTGCGACTCCCAAGGAGCTCGGGGTCCACCCTTGGGGTCTCCACGAAGTACGAGGACGTCGTCAACTCCGGCAGCGGCGTACTGCTTGAGGACTGACTCTATCTCGCCCTTGGTCTGCGCCACCAGGGTCAGGTGACCGACGGGACGCATCGACGTCTGCTCGGCAATTCGGGCGGTGATGCGTACGGTGCGCTCTTGGCTGGTGCCACCCGCGCCGTACGTAACCGACACGAACGTCGGATCGAGAGCCTCGAGATCGGCGATGGTCTTCCAGAGCACGGCTTCGCCCTCGTCGTCCTTCGGCGGGAAGAACTCGAACGAGGTCGTCGGGTTGGGTCCGCGCAGGACTTCGAGGAAGGAGCGATCATCGGCGGGCATGACCCAACGGTATCGTCCGACATGTGACCGC
>JAKFCR010000226.1:0-3533 GCA_036676545.1 Aeromicrobium sp.
TTTGGCTGATAGGGTTACGGACGAAATACCGACATCCTTTAACGGCCGTCCCGAGAGGCGGAGAAGGAGGTCAGACATGGTCGCGTCTGATGACGCTGCACGTGCTGACATTGCGCACGCCCCTGACCGCACAGTCCTTGATGACAAGGACATCTCGCGAGCTCTGACTCGCATCACGCACGAGATCCTCGAGCGCAACCGCGACTCGACCGGCATCGTCCTGCTCGGTATTCCGACCCGCGGAGTCCATCTCGCGAGGCGCATCGCCAAGCGGATGTCCGAGGTCGAAGGCCGCGAGATCACCGCTGGTGCTCTCGACGTCACGATGTTCCGCGACGACCTGCGGCTCAAGCCGGCTCGCGCGCTGGAGCACACCGAGATTCCCGATGACATCGACGACAAGGTCGTCGTGCTGATCGATGATGTGCTGTTCTCCGGCCGTACGATCCGCGCAGCTCTCGACGCGCTCAACGAGATCGGCCGACCGAGCGCCGTACAACTCGCCGTCCTGATCGACCGGGGACACCGCGAGCTGCCGATTCGCGCTGACTTCGTCGGTAAGAACCTCCCAACCTCGCTCAGCGAGAGCGTCAAGGTGCAACTGACCGAGATCGATGACGCCGACAAGGTCGCGATCACGGGAGGCGCCTCATGATCAAGCACCTGCTCAGTGCTGGCGATCTGAACAAGGAAGACGCCGTACGCATTCTCGACACCGCCGAAGAGCTCCTCGGCGTGGCGAGCCGGCCCATCAAGAAGCTGCCGACGCTGCGCGGCCGTACCGTGGTCAACCTGTTCTTCGAGGACTCGACCCGTACGCGCATCTCATTCGAAGCCGCAGCCAAGCGCCTCAGCGCCGACGTCATCAACTTCTCGGCCAAAGGCTCGAGCGTCTCCAAGGGCGAGAGCCTCAAGGACACCGCCCTGACGCTGCAGGCGATGGGCGCCGACGCGGTGGTCGTACGCCACCACAACTCCGGCGCACCGCATCGCCTGGCCCACGCCAAATGGACCAAGGGTGCCGTCATCAACGCTGGCGACGGCACGCATGAGCACCCGACGCAGGCACTGCTCGACGCATTCACGATGCGCCGCCACCTCGGTGATCTTGAGGGCAAGAACATCACGATCGTCGGCGACGTGCTGCACAGCCGCGTCGCTCGCTCCAACGTGCTGCTGCTCGACACGCTTGGCGCCAACGTCACGATCGTCGCGCCACCGACGCTGCTCCCGGTGGGCGTCGAGAAGTGGCCCGTCGAGACGTCGTACGACCTCGACAACTCGCTCGAGAAGGCTGACGCGGTGATGATGCTGCGCGTGCAACAGGAGCGCATGAAGGCGTCGTTCTTCCCGAGCGCACGCGAGTACAGCCGACGCTACGGGCTCGACACCGCCCGTATGAACCGGCTGCCCGATCACGCGATCGTGATGCACCCGGGCCCGATGAACCGCGGCATGGAGATCACCGCCGACGTCGCAGACGACGTCCGCTCGGTGATCGTCGAGCAGGTCACCAACGGTGTGGCCGTACGCATGGCGGTGCTCTACCTGCTGCTCGGCGGCGCCGCTGAAGACGAAACTTTCGAAGAGATTGAAGAGACATGAGCGAGCTTGCGAGCAAATCAAACAGGCTAGGTGCGAAGTGCGCGCCCGGAGCGAAGCGAGGACGTGCACGATGAGCTCGTATGTCATTCGCCAGGCCAAGGTGCTGGGCGACAAGGTCGCAGACATCGCGATCGAAGACGGTGTCATCACCGCGATCGGCAAGGACCTCACGGTCAGCGGCGCAACGGAGGTCGACGCCAAGGGACTCGTGGCTCTGCCCGGTCTGGTCGACCTGCACACCCACGTACGCGAGCCGGGCCGTGAGGATGCCGAGACTGTCCTGACCGGCTCCAAGGCTGCCGCCCGAGGTGGCTTCACGTGCGTGCACGCCATGGCCAACACCGATCCGGTCGCGGACACCGCGGGTGTTGTCGAGCAGGTATGGCGCCTCGGTCGCGAGGGCGGCTACTGCGACGTGCAGCCTGTCGGTGCCGTGACGATCGGCCTCAAGGGCGAGCAGCTCGCCGAGCTCGGCGCGATGGCTGACTCCGCGGCGACCGTTCGGGTGTTCTCCGACGACGGCAAGTGCGTCTCGGATGCCGTGATCATGCGCCGTGCGCTCGAGTACGTGAAGGCGTTCGACGGTGTCATCGCCCAGCACGCCCAGGAGCCCCGCCTCACCGAAGGCGCGCAGATGAACGAGGGTCCGCTCTCCGGCGAGCTCGGGCTCACGGGTTGGCCAGCCGTCGCCGAAGAAGCGATCGTCGCCCGCGACGTGCTGCTCGCCGAGCACGTCGGCTCCCGCCTGCACGTCTGCCACCTCTCGACGCGCGGTTCGGTCGAGATCGTTCGCTGGGCCAAGAGCCGCGGCATCAACGTCACGGCCGAGGTCACCCCGCATCACCTGCTGCTGACGGACGACCTCGTACGCAGCTATGACCCGATCTACAAGGTCAACCCGCCGCTGCGTTCCGACGACGACGTCCAGGCCGTGCGCGAAGGGCTGGCTGACGGCACGATTGACATCGTGGCCACCGATCATGCGCCCCACCCGATGGAGGACAAGGAGTGCGAGTGGTCCGCGGCTGCCTTCGGCATGCTCGGGCTCGAGACGGCGCTCTCGGTCGTGCAGCAGACCATGGTCGACACCGGCCTGCTCACCTGGGCGCAGGTCGCCGAGAAGATGTCGACCAAGCCGGCCGAGATCGGTCGCGTCCACAACCAGGGTCGGCCGCTCGAGGTGGGGGAGCCGGCCAACATCGTGCTGGTCGACCCCGAGGCCACGCGCCTGATCGATGCCCGCAACACCGCATCGCTGTCGCGCAACAACCCGTACGCCGGTCTCACGCTCCCGGGAGAAGTCGTCGCGACGTTCCTGCGCGGCAGACCGACTGTCAGTGACCGCTCGCTCGTGGAAGCAGTGAGCGTATGACTGAGGCAATCCTCGTTCTTGAGGATGGACGCGTCTTCCGCGGCGAGTCCTACGGCGCTGTCGGCGAGACGGTCGGCGAGATCGTGTTCTCCACCGGAATGACCGGCTATCAGGAGACGCTCTCTGACCCGTCTTACCGCCGCCAGATCGTCACCATGACGGCTCCACACATCGGCAACACCGGCGTCAACGACGAAGACGACGAGTCGTCAGCGTTCTGGGTCGCCGGCTACGTCGTACGCGACCCTGCGCGTCTCTCGAGCAACTGGCGCGCCAAGACCACGCTCGACGAGCGGCTCGCTGCACAGGGCGTCGTCGGCATCAGCGGCGTCGACACCCGCGCGCTGACCCGCCACCTCCGCGAGCTCGGCGCCATGCGCGCCGGCATCAGCTCTGCGTCGACTGACGTTGAATCACTGCTCGCCACCGTCAAGGCATCACCGTCGATGGCTGGCGCTGACTTGGCCGGCGAAGTGTCGACCGACGAGACGTACGTCGTCCAGGCGATCGGCAAGAAGAAGTTCACCGTTGCCGCACTTGACCTCGGCATCAAGGG
>JAKFCR010000227.1:0-12401 GCA_036676545.1 Aeromicrobium sp.
GGCGAGACCCAGATCATGGGCATCACGACGCTCAACATGCTGGGCCTCGAGCAGAAGCTCGACACGCTGTCGCCGGTCACCTCGGTCCGCTACATGCACAACTACAACTTCCCGCCCTACTCGACTGGTGAGACCGGTCGCGTTGGTTCGCCGAAGCGTCGCGAGATCGGCCACGGTGCCCTCGCGGGCCGTGCGCTCCTTCCCGTGCTGCCGTCGCGTGAGGAGTTCCCGTACGCGATCCGCCAGGTGTCCGAGGCGCTCAGCTCCAACGGTTCCACCTCGATGGGTTCGGTCTGCGCCTCGACGCTCGGCCTGCTCAACGCTGGTGTGCCGCTGCGCGCACCGGTTGCCGGCATCGCAATGGGTCTCATCTCCGGTGAGGTTGACGGCAAGCAGACATTCGTCACGCTGACCGACATCCTCGGTGCAGAGGACGCATTCGGCGACATGGACTTCAAGGTCGCCGGTACGCGTGAGTTCGTCACCGCCTTGCAGCTCGACACCAAGCTCGACGGCATCCCCGCCGACGTTCTGGCTGGCGCGCTGACGCAGGCGTACGGTGCTCGCGTCGCGATCCTCGACGTCATGGCTGAAGCCATCGACGAGCCGGACGAGATGAGCCCCTACGCTCCGCGGATCATCACGATCAAGATCCCCGTGGACAAGATCGGTGAGGTCATCGGCCCCAAGGGCAAGATCATCAACCAGATCCAGGACGAGACCGGCGCCAACATCTCACTCGAAGATGACGGAACCGTCTACGTCGGTGCTGAGAATGGCGAAGCGGCCGAGGCTGCTCGTGACGCGATCAACGCGATCGCCAACCCGACGATGCCCGAGGTCGGCGAGCGCTACCTCGGCACGGTCGTCAAGGTTGTCGACTTCGGCGCCTTCGTGTCGCTGTCACCGGGCCGCGACGGACTGCTGCACATCAGCAAGCTCCGTGAGCTCAACGGTGGCCAGCGCGTCAACAACGTCGAAGACGTTGTGTCCGTCGGTCAGAAGATCCAGGTCGAGATCGCCGAGCTCGGCGATCGCGGCAAGCTCTCGCTCGTCCCCGTCCTCGAGGACAAGGGCGACAGCGCTGCTGCCGAGGAGCCGGCCACGGCCGACGCCTGATCTGCCTAGTTCGTCAGAAGGACCCCGTCGCACTGCGGCGGGGTCCTTCTGCATGAGAGCATCACTCGGTGACGACACCCCCTGACGTCATCGACGCAGCAGATCCGTTGGCCCAGTTCCGCGATCGCTTTGTGATCAGCGGCGACGTGGTGGCATACCTCGACGGCAACTCCCTGGGACGTCTCCCGAAGGCGACAGCCGAGCGGCTCGCGACGTTCGTACAGGACGAGTGGGGTGGACGGCTCATCCGCGGATGGTCGGAAGGCTGGGTCGAGCTGCCGGTGACAGTCGGCGACGAGCTCGGTGCCGCTGTGTTGGGTGCCGCAGCAGGCCAGACGGTGATTGCCGACTCGACCTCCGTCAACATCTACAAGCTCCTGCACGCTGCTGCATCCGTACGTCCCGATCGCACCGAGCTCGTGATCGACTCGACGAGCTTCCCGACCGATCGCTACATCGTGGAGTCGGTCGCGTCATCGCGTGGACTCGACGTGCGGTGGATCGAGCCGGACCTGGTCGAGAATGTCACCGCTGACGTGCTGGGTAGCGTCCTCAGCGACCGCACGGCCGCCGTGCTGCTCGGACACGTCGACTACCGCTCGGCGACGCTGCTGGACCTGCCTGGGCTCACTGCACAGGTGCACGATGCGGGCGCGGTGATCATCTGGGATCTCTGCCACTCGGCGGGTGTCGTGCCGATCGATCTGGACGACAACGACGTCGACTTCGCCGTCGGGTGCACCTACAAGTACCTCAACGCGGGTCCTGGAGCGCCGGCGTTCCTGTATGTCGCCGAACGCCACCTCGGTGCCGCGACGCAACCCATTGCTGGGTGGTGGAGTGCTGCCGACCTGTTCGCGATGGCCGACCGGTACGACGCATCGCCGACGATCACCCGGATGCTGAGTGGCACGCCTCCGATTGGCGGGATCATCGCCGTACAGGAGGGCGTACGCCTGATTGCGGACGCGGGTATCGATGCCATTCGAACGAAGTCGATCGCGCTGACCGACTACCTCGTCGAGCGTCTGGACGATGGCGGGTTCGAGATCGCCACCCCGCGCGAGAGCGTACGACGGGGCAGCCACGTGACGGTGCAACATCCAGATGCCCGAGCAATCACGTACGCGCTGATCGAGAGGGGGGTGATCCCCGACTACCGCGAACCGGACTTCATCCGCCTCGGACTTTCGCCTCTCAGCACGTCATTCGGCGAGGTCGACGCGTGTGTGACTGCGCTGATGGACGTTGCTGGCGCACGTGGTTGAGCGGCACAGGGGCCTGGATCCGAGAAATATGGGAACGCTCCCAAAAATCTATTGACGACCACTGTGACGCAGGGCACACTCATGGGAACGCTCCCACGGTGGGAGCTGTGGAGGAAAGGTACGACGTGAATCGCACACAGCGCATCGCCGCCCTCGCAGTCTCAGCCCTTGCCGCGGGAGTTCTCGCCGCAGGTTGTGGATCTGACGGCGGCGGATCTGACAAGAACGTGACGTTGCGAGTCAATCTGTTCGGGCAGTTCGGCTACAAGGACGTTTACAAGCAGTTCGAGAAGGATCACCCCGGCGTCAAGATCGTGGAGACGGCCGAAGGTGATCTCGGCAAGTACAACACCAAGCTGAGCCAGCAGATCGCAGCAAACGCTGCCGCCGGTGACGTTGTGGCGATCGAAGAGGGACAGACCGTCAACTTCCTCCAGAGCGCCGACAAGTTCGTCAACTTCCAGGACGAAGGTGCCCTTGACCTCAAGGACAGCTGGCTCCCGTGGGTGTGGGACAAGGCAACCACCGCAGATGGCAAGACCACCATCGGTCTCGGCACAGATGTCGGCGGGCTGGCCATGTGCTACCGCCGCGACCTGTTCGAGAAGGCCGGATTGCCGGCCGATCGCGAAGAAGTTGGCAAGCTCTGGCCGACGTGGGACGACTTCATCGCCACGGGCGAGAAGTTCCAGGCCGGCATCGACGATGACAAGGTTCATTTCATCGACGCGGCCACCAACACGTACAACTCGATCCTGATGCAGGGCGGAGACGTCACCTACTTCGATCGCGACGACAAGCTCATTGTTGACTCCAACCCGGCCGTGAAGACGGCGTGGGACCAGGCCAACAAGATGATCGACGCGGGTCTCACCGCGAAGCTCGCAGCCTTCTCAGATGAGTGGAACGCAGGCTTCAAGAACGGCTCGTTCGCGACTGTCGCGTGCCCTGCCTGGATGACGGGCTACATCAAGGGTCAAGCCGGTGACGACTTCACCGGCAAGTGGGACATCGCAACCATCCCCGGTGGCGGAGGCAACTGGGGCGGTTCGTGGCTCGCTGTTCCCAAGAACAGCAAGAACGCCGACATGGCTGTCGAGCTGGTCAAGTACCTGTCCAGCGAGGACGGACAGCTCGGTGCCTTCAAGGCCGAAGGTCGCCTGCCGTCACTGCCTGCGCTCTACGAGACGAGTGATCTGAAGGACGCCACCAACCCGTACTTCAGTGACGCTCCAGTTGGCCAGCTGTTCGTGGCCGGCGCGGCGAATCTGAAGCCCGTCTACCTCGGTGCCAAGAACGTACCCGTACGCGATGCGTTCGAGAACGTCCTCCGCAGTGTCGAGGGTGGTCAGAGGTCCGAAGGTGACGGCTGGAACGCAGCGATCGCTGCTGCGAAGAAGGCCGCCAAGTAAATCGTCTGGCACCCCTGACATCTGCTCACACAGACAATGGGGTGCCAGGCGACCGGCGGAGCAACAGCCCCGCCTCAACCCCGGTGCCTGCGCCCGATCTCCAGCGAGCGCAGGCACCGGACTGACCAGGAGAGAATCCGTTGAGACTCCGTGATCGACTCAGCAGGGCTGAGAACAAGTACGCGCCATACGCGTTCATGTCTCCGTTCTTCATCGTGTTCGCGATCTTCGGGCTGTTCCCGTTGGCGTACACCGCCTGGGTCTCGATGCATGACTGGAGCCTGTTGGCCGGCAACCAGGGGTGGGTCGGACTCGGCAACTACCGCGAGCTGTTCGCGGACCACGACTTCTGGAATGCCTTCATCAACACGATCGGCATCTTCATCCTTGCGACGATTCCGCAGCTCATCATCGCGACCGTGCTCGCGCAGGTGCTCAACGGACGCATGCGAGGGCGTACGTTCTGGCGCATGGGAGTGCTGCTCCCCAACGTCACCTCGATTGCCGCAGTCGGCATCATCTTCGGGCTGATCTTCGCCCGCGACTACGGCATCGTGAACTGGGCGCTCGGCCACGTCGGCCTCGACCAGCCCATCGACTGGCAGGCCCACCGATGGTCGTCCTGGCTGGCGATCTCGATCATGGTCGACTGGCGGTGGACCGGTTACAACGCGCTGATCCTCCTCGCCTCGCTCCAAGCCGTTCCCAAGGAGCTGTACGAGGCCGCGCGGATCGACGGAGCCTCTGCTTGGCGCCAGTTCTGGACCATCACGGTGCCGATGCTGCGGCCGACCATCATCTTCGTCTCGATCGTCGCCACGATCGGCGGCATCCAGCTCTTCACCGAGCCGCTCCTGTTCGGATCTGGCGTCAACGCGATCGCCGGCGGAACCACAGGCCAGTTCCAGACTGTGGCGATGTACCTCGTCCAGCAGGCATTCACCGGGCAGCGATTCGGCTACGCATCCACGATCGCGTGGGTCCTGTTCATGTTCATTGCGGTCTTCGCCGTGATCAACGTCCTGCTCCTTCGTCGCATCAAGTCGGTGGACTGACATGGCGACGAAGACTGACACGCGTACGAAGAGCTGGGCGCTCTACCTGGGGCTGACGTTTGCGGTCCTGATGTCGGCTGGGCCGCTGCTCTTCATGGCCATCATGGCGTCGCGCAAGAACAGCGAGATCCTCGGACTGCCGCCGCCACTCACGTTGGGCGGCGAGCTCGGGTCGAACATCGACCGGGTCTTTGCGAACGCCGACGTGACCTTCGCCAAGGCCCTGCTCAACAGCCTGATGGTGGCTTCGACCGCGACGATATGTGTCGTCGTGACCTCATCCTTGGCGGGATTCGCACTGGCCAAGCTCAAGTTCCGTGGCCGCAACGTCATGTTGCTGTTCGTCATCGGCACCATGATGGTTCCGGTCCAGCTGGGGCTGATTCCGCTCTACATGCTGATGTCGAAGCTCGGCATCGCCGGCAAGCTCGAGTCCGTCACGCTGCCGTTCCTGGTTGCAGGCTTCGGGGTGTTCATGATGCGCCAGTATGCGCAGCAGGCGATCCCGGACGAGATGATCGAAGCGGCTCGCGTCGATGGAGCATCGACGTTCCGGATCTTCTTCAGCATCGTGTTCCCGGCGTTGCGACCTGCGGCCGCCGTACTCGGGCTGCTGACGTTCATGGAGCGTTGGAACGACTTCCTGTGGCCCTATCTCACGCTCGACGCCGAGCACCCGACGGTGCAGGTCGCGCTGTCGCGGCTCTCCAGCGGCTACTACTCCGACCAGTCACTCATCATGGCCGGCACGCTGATCGGCACGCTCCCGCTGGTCATCGTCTTCATCGTGTTCGGCCGCCAGATCATCGGCGGAATCATGGAAGGTGGACTCAAAGCATGAGCGAGCGCAGCGAGCGAGTCATGAACACAGGGTTCATGCCGGTACCTCCGTACCGTGCCTTTTCAACGGGGGTTCCGGCATGACTGTCGACATCTCGGCGTTCCCCGACGACTTCTCCTGGGGAGTTGCGACCTCGGCGTACCAGATCGAGGGCGCGGTGGCTGAGGACGGCCGTACGCCGTCGATCTGGGACACGTTCGCCGAGCAGCCGGAACGGGTCATTGGCGGTGAGACCGGCGCGATCGCGGTTGATCACTATCACCGCTGGTCAGACGACGTCGACCTGATGTCGGAGCTCGGCCTGGGGGCGTACCGCTTCTCGATCGCTTGGCCGCGGGTTCAGCCCGACGGACAGGGTTCTGGCAACGCGGCAGGCATTGCGTTCTACGACCGTCTCGTCGATCGGTTGCTCGAGAAGGGCATCACCCCGTGGGCGACGCTTTATCACTGGGACCTGCCCGACACGCTGGAACAGGCGGGCGGCTGGCCCGTACGCGACACCGCTGAGCACTTCGCCGACTACACGACGATCATCGCCGAGGCGCTGGGCGACCGGGTCAAGCACTGGATCACGCTCAACGAGCCGTGGTGCGCCGCGTACCTCGGATACGCCAGCGGACTCCACGCGCCGGGGCGGACCGAGCCGGCGGCCTCGGTCGCGGCGTCGCACCACCTCATGCTCGGTCATGGGCTCGCGGTCGATCGACTGCGTGCAGCGGTCCCGGACGCGCAGGTCGGCGTGACGCTCAACCTCTACCCGGTCAGCCCCGTCGACGACTCGGGCCGACACGACGATGCCGTACGCCGCATCGACGGACTCATGAACCGCTGGTTCCTCGACCCGATCCTCAGGGGCAGCTACCCCAAGGACGTTCTGGCGGATATCGCCCCGGTCACCGATGCGTCGTTCATTCTCGACGGCGACCCAAAGCTGATCGCGCAGCCGCTCGACTTCCTGGGAATCAACTACTACACCCGCCATGTCGTGGGCGCCGGACTCTGGCCCGGCTCGTCCGACGTACGTTTCGAGAGCGAGAACGGTCTCGAGCGGACGGCGAGCGGATGGGACATCGACCCGCAGGGGCTCGTCGACGTGCTCTCGAGGGTCAAGCGGGACTATGCACCCATCCCGGTCTACCTCACCGAGAACGGTGCAGCGTTCGACGACGAGGTTGTCGACGGTGTCGTGCACGACGCCGACCGGGTCGCGTTCCTCAACGATCACCTCGAGTCGATCGCGACGATGCGCCAGCAGGGTATGGACATCCGTGGCTACTTCGCCTGGTCCCTGCTCGACAACTACGAGTGGGCGGAGGGCTATGCCAAGCGCTTCGGGATCGTCCATGTCGACTACGAGACGCAGGTACGTACGCCGAAGGACAGTGCGCGTTGGTATTCCGACCTCATCAAGGCTCATCGAGCCGCGATACTGAGGCCATGAGCACGAGCGGAGGGCAACCGACCCTGGATGAGGTGGCCGCCCACGCAGGTGTGGGTCGCGGCACTGCCTCACGCGTCATCAACGGATCCCCGCAGGTGTCCGAGCGCACCAAGGCCGCCGTTCTGAAGGCGGTCGAGGAGCTGGGCTACGTACCCAACCAGGCGGCGCGAACACTCGTCACGCGTCGTACCGGAACCGTGGCACTCGTGATCGCCGAGTCAGAGGAGCGGATCTTCGGCGAGCCGTTCTTCGCCGGAGTCGTACGCGGCATCTCCAACGCGCTGAACGATGCATCGCGACAGCTCGTGCTTTCGCTGGTTCAGGGCGATGACCAGGCAACACGACTCGGCGCTTACCTCGGACGACAGCACGTCGACGGCGTTCTGCTGCTCTCGCTGCATGACGACGGCGCGTTCCCGGTTGACCTCGGCTCACGCGGAATCCCGATGGTTCTTGGTGGTCGGTCCCAGCTGTGGGACACGGCGTCGTACGTCGACGTCGACAACCGAGGCGGTGCGCACCAGGCGGTTTCCTACCTGATCAAGACCGGTCGTCGCACGATCGCGACCATCACGGGCCCGCGCGGGATGGCATCGGGCCGTGATCGTCACGACGGATACGTCGATGCGCTCACCGAAGAGGGGATCGCGAGCGACCCCGACCTGATCGAGGCCGGCGACTTCAGCGAGCAGAGCGGCCGCGATGCGATGGAGGCACTGCTCGCTCGCCGCCCCGACATCGACGCAGTGTTTGCCGCCAGCGACCTGATGGCGATGGGTGCGATGCGGACGTTGACCAAGCACGGCAAGGTCATCCCGCAGGACGTTGCGGTGGTGGGCTTCGATGGCACGGCTGGCTCGGAGACAACCGAACCACCACTCACCACCGTGAGGCAGCCGTTGGTGCGACTCGGGCAGGAGATGGCGGCCATGGTGCTGCGTCGTATCGAGGAGCCAGATCTTCCGGCCGAGCAGCTCATCCTCCCGGTTGAGCTCGTGGTGCGCTCCTCCGCGTGAGACGCCGATAGGCTTGTCCCATGACACGAGTCGCAGTCCTGGGTGCCAAGGGACGTATGGGCACGGCCTCCGTCGAGGCACTCAAGGCCGCTGGCCTGGACGTCGTTGCCGAGGTGGACGTCGACGACTCGATCGATCTGCTCGCTGACGCTGGCGCAGAGGTCGCACTCGACTTCACCCAGCCCGGTGTCGCGCTCGACAACGTCAAATGGTGCATCGAGCACGGCGTGCACGTCGTCGTCGGTACGTCGGGCTTCGACGATGCCAAGATCGCCGAGGTGAGCGCGCTCGCCCCGAAGACAGGTGTCCTGATCGTCCCCAACTTCTCGATCGGTGCGGTGCTGATGATGAAGTTCGCCGCCACCGCCGCGCCGTTCTTCGAGTCCGTCGAGGTCATCGAGATGCATCACCCCGACAAGGTGGATGCGCCGTCGGGCACCGCGACACGTACCGCCGAGCTCATCGCATCGGCGCGCTCCGCCGCGGGTTCCGCGCCGCTGCCAGACGCCACCACGACGGATCCAGATGGCGCTCGCGGCGCCAAGGTCGCCGGAGTGCCGGTGCATTCGTTGCGCGCTCGCGGTTTCGTTGCGTCGCAGGACGTGGTGTTCGGGGGAGTGGGCGAGACGCTGTCGATCCGCCACGACTCGAGCAGCCGCGATTCGTTCATGCCGGGCGTCGTCGCAGCCGTCAAAGCCGTCAGCGATCGCCCCGGAGTGACCGTCGGCCTCGAGAGCGTCCTCGGCCTCTAGATCTGTCGCACGAGCGCTGCGACCAGCGCCGCAGCGAACACCATCGGCAGGAACGGCACGCGAAGCGTCAGCAGCACGGCTGCGACGCCCAGTGCGATCAGCCGCGCGTCCACCTCGATCTCACCGTCCCTGGCGAAGACCTGCACCGCGATCAATGCGCCGAGTAGCCCCGCGGGCAGAAGGTCGGTCGCTCGTATGGTCAGCTGGTGCTGCAGGACGCGATCGGGCACGGACAGTCCGGCGTACTTGAGCGCAAAACAGCCAGCGACCATGACGGCAATCCCGCCCCAGAGCGTGGTCACGAGGTCTTCCTCGATCCCCACAGCATGCCGATCAGCACGGCGATGGCACCGCCGATGATGATCGGCATTCCAGCACTGGTGACGGGAACCAGGCCGAGTGCGACCGCTGAGCCGATCAAGGCGACCATGCGTCCCTGCCAGGATGCGAGCCGTGGCCAGAGCAGCCCCAGGAACGCGGCGCCGACAGCCGCATCGAGCCCGTACGTTCGCGGGTCACCGATCGCATTGCCGGCTAGGGCGCCGAGGAACGTGAAGAGATTCCAGAGGACAAAGATCGAGAGTCCGGTCCAGTAGAAGCCCAGCCGAGCCTGGCGCTGCGTTTCCCGGGTGACCGCCATCGCAGTGGACTCGTCGATGACGAGGTGGGCCGAGGCGAAGCGGGACCGTGCATCGAGACCCAGCTTGGGAGCGATGCTGACGCCGTAGAACATGTTGCGACTGCCCAGCAGGACCGCGGTGAACGCTCCAGCGAACGGGTTGCCACCCGACGCGATGACTCCGACGAACGCGAACTGGGACGCGCCGGTGAAGACCAACAGTGAGATCAGGCAGGTCTGCAGCACGCTGAGACCCGACGTGGCTGAAATCGCGCCGAACGACGCACCGTACGTCCCGGTCGCGATGCCGACTCCCAGTGAATCGACGATGACGGAGCGATCAGTCGTCACGCGAGACTCGTGTGCAGCCGAATCTGCTTGATCGTGCTGCCGTCCTCGGCCGCGAGCTCGCGGTGTGCCCCATCGGGCTCCCAGCCGGATTCGCTCACGAACCGGCGCAGGGCATCGTCGGTCGAGCCGATCCACCAGACAGCGCGAGTGAACTTGTCAGCTGAGAGCGTGTCGATCGCGGCCTGCAGAAGGCGAGAGCCGTGCCCCTCACGCTGGTGCTGCGGATCGATGATGAACTCCCCGATCTCGCCGTCCGCGACCTGGTCGCTGTCTGGGTCGTATGACGGGTGCACCAACGTGAAGCCGCGGACGTCGGCACGCTCGAGCGCGACGAGCACGCGCATGCGGGCTTCCTTGGGTGTGCTGATCGTCATGGCCCAGCGCTCTGCCAGTTGAGCGGGGTCGAGAGCGTCGAGCTCGGCGGCCGGGATCAGCTCGGCATAGTTGGCGCGCCATGCCGCAACCTGAACGCGGGCCATCGGGCTCGCATCGTCCGGCCAGGCAAGCCGGGCGCTGACATCGGCGTTCACAGGGACTTGAATCCGTCGATGAGGCCGGAGTCCACGCCGCCCGAGTCGAGCATTGCAGCGGTACGGGAGACGTTGCGGCGGGTCGGCCAGATCTCCCACGCGAGCAGCAGGATCCCGGGGAATCCGGCGATCACGATGGGCCAGGCAGCGTACGAACCGGCGAAGCCGACGATGACCGCGGGAAGCATCGACGCCTCGACGATCAACATCTTGCGCACCGTCTGCGCGGCGTACGCATCGAGACCAGTGGCTCTGAGCCGTACGGCGTCATCGTCGCGGGCGAGGGGTTTGCCTGACAACCACACTCGCTCGGCGAAGACAGCAGCGACGACGATCGGCACGACCAGCACGGCCGCGAGCCATGGCGGTGGATAGCCGGAATCGGTGCCGCCGCAAAACCAGAACAGGGCCAGCAGGAACGCGCCTGTGAGGCCGAGCTGCAGCGTTGCGAAGTTACGAATCTCGCGAGGCGTGGTGTTGTACTCAGCGCTCGGCATGCTGCGAGTTTCGCACACGATCTGTCATGGCCGATTGGTAGTCTGCGGTCATGCGGGCTTACCTCGATCTTGTCCAACGGATCCTCGACGAAGGTGTCGACAAAGGTGACCGCACCGGCACGGGCACCAAGAGTGTTTTCGGCCATCAAATGCGGTTCGACCTGAGCGAGGGTTTCCCGCTGGTGACGACCAAGAAGGTCCACACCCGGTCGATCATCGAAGAACTTCTCTGGTTCATCGCGGGATCGACCGACAACAACGCACTTCGCGACAAGGGCGTCACGATCTGGGACGAATGGGCGGCCGAGGATGGCGACCTTGGACCGATCTATGGCTACCAATGGCGCTCCTGGCCTGCCCCCAACGGCCAGCACATCGACCAGCTCGCGCAGGTTATCGAGCAGATCAAGACCAATCCCGACTCACGTCGACACATCGTCAGCGCATGGAACGTCGCCGATCTCGATGCCATGGCGCTGATGCCGTGCCACGCGTTCTTCCAGTTCTACGTTGCCGACGGCAAGCTCTCGTGCCAGATGTACCAACGCTCGGCAGATGTGTTCCTGGGAGTGCCGTTCAACATCGCGTCCTACGCATTGCTGACGCACATGGTGGCGCAGGTTGCGGGTCTCGAGGTCGGCGACTTCGTGCACACGTTCGGCGACGCGCACCTCTACATCAATCACCTCGACCAGGCCCACGAACAGCTGTCTCGCGAGCCCCGTCCTCTTCCTGAGCTCTGGCTCGATCCGTCGATCACCTCGATCGATGACTTCACCTTCGACTCGATCAAGATCAGCGGCTACGACCCTCACCCGGCGATCAAGGCTCCGATAGCCATATGACGCTGACGCTTGTCGTCGCGATGGGCACCAACGGCGTCATCGGCGCCGACGGCGGCATCCCGTGGCGACTGCCCGCCGACCTGGCCAACTTCAAGGCCCTGACCATGGGTCACCCGATGGTGATGGGCCGCGCAACGTACGACTCGATCGGTCGCCCGCTTCCAGGGCGTACGACGATCGTCGTCACCCGGCAGGTCGTCTGGTCGGCACCGGGCGTGCTCGCGGCACCCAGCCTGCCCGATGCGCTGAGGCAGGCGGCCGAGCTCGACAACGAGATCTTCCTGGTGGGTGGCGCGCAGATCTACGCCGAGGCGCTCGACGCTGGACTCGTCGACTCGATGGTGGTCACCCGGGTTGAGCTGGCACCCGAGGGCGACACCTATTTCCCCGAGGTGGATTGGGCTGAGTGGACCGTCGTCGCGCACGCCGACCACCCTGACGACGATCCGCCGTTCACGATCACCCGCTTCGACCGCGCGAGCTAGGTCACCAGGTGAGCTCGATCTCGAGCTCGTTCTCCTCGCCCAGCTCTACCTCGACCTTGAGGTTCACCTCATCGGGGATGCTGACGTTGATCCGCCGGCCATCGCGGTCGAACTCGACCGAGTTGTGTCGCGACAGGGCATCGGCGAGCTCGCGCAGCTTGTTGGCTGCG
>JAKFCR010000228.1:0-12403 GCA_036676545.1 Aeromicrobium sp.
GATTGGGGTAGTTGATCGCGACTGGCGTTGAGGTGGGTACCACCGGGGAGCGATCGATCACCACGACATCGGGACCGTTCGCCTGGGCCCCACGTCAGCCAAGTTCTGCTGACTGGAGAGCACGCGAGATGATGATGACCATGACGAGCAACGACTTGTTCCCAACCGAGCGCCTTGCCGACGCGGACGTACGCGTCCTGCTGCTCGAGAACATCCACACTGACGGCGCGGAATTCCTGCGCGCCAAGGGCTACCAGGTCGAGGCGCTCGACGGTGCCCTCGGCGAGGACGACCTGATCGAAGCGATCAAGGGAGTCCACCTCCTCGGCATCCGCTCGACCACGTACATCACCGAGAAGGTCCTCGACGCCGCTCCAGACCTGCTCGCGATCGGTGCGTTCTGCATCGGCACCAACCAGATCGACCTCGACGCCACGACGGCCCGGGGCGTTGCGGTGTTCAACGCGCCCTACTCCAACACCCGTAGCGTCGTGGAGCTGGCGATCGCCGAGATCATCTCGCTGGCTCGACGGTTGAACGAGAAGTCGACCGACATGCACAACGGGGTCTGGAACAAGTCGGCTGCGGGCAGCCACGAAATCCGCGGCCGCACGCTCGGCATCATCGGCTACGGCAACATCGGCAGCCAGCTGTCGGTCGTCGCCGAGGCGCTCGGTCTGACAGTCGTCTTCTACGACATCGACGACAAGCTGGCGCTGGGCAACGCGCGCCGTTGCTCGACGATCGAGGAGCTGCTCGAGACCTCGGACGTTGTCTCGCTGCACGTCGATGGCCGCCCCGGTAACGCCGGCCTGTTCGGCGCCGAGCAGATGGCGCTGATGAAGCCGCGCTCGCTGCTCCTCAACCTGTCGCGCGGTATCGCCGTCGACACCAAGGCCCTCCGCGAGCACATCGAGTCGGGCCACATCGCGGGCGCCGCGGTCGACGTGTTCCCGATCGAGCCCAAGCGTCAGGGTGACCCCTTCGAGTCCGACCTGCAGGGTCTCAAGAACGTCATCCTCACGCCGCATGTCGGCGGATCGACGGAAGAGGCGCAGCAGGACATCGGCCGTTTCGTCGCGTCCAAGCTCCGCTCGTATGCGTCGTTTGGTGGCACCTCGCTGAGCGTCAACATGCCGGAGATCAACTTGCCCGCCGATGCGGCGAAGCATCGCCTGGCACACGTGCACCGCAATGCCCCGGGCGTACTGGCAACGATCAATGGCTTGCTCGGCGAGCACGGCGTCAACATCGAGGCCCAGTCGCTCGCGACGCGTGGCGAGATCGGTTACGTACTCACCGATGTCGCGGCAGGTGTCGAGCCTGAGGTGCTTTCGGCGCTCGCCGCGCTGCCCGAAACCGTACGTCTGCGCGAGCTCAGCTGACCGCTACGAATTGACGGGCTTGGGTGTGAACTCGAGCTCCGTGGGTACTCCCTAAAGGATCGGCCGCCGCTCGGCGGCCCTGGGAGTGGAGGAATTCAGATGTTGATCCTCGGAATCGTATTGCTGGTTCTCGGAGCGGTCCTGAACATCCCAATCTTGTACACGATCGGCGGAATCCTCGCCGTGGTCGGCGCGATCCTGTGGATCCTCGGCGGTATGGATCGTGGGCTCGGTGGGCGTAGACACTATTACTGAGCAGTCATCAGTAGCGAGGGCCGTCACCTGAGGGTGGCGGCCCTCGTACGTTCGTCTACTCGAAGCTGAATGGCGGGTACGTGTCAGTCAGCAGGTACATGTAGGCGTTGAGACGTGTGCTCCAGCGCAGCAGTCCGATGACGAAGTTGCGCAGGCCGACCGGCCACTTGCCGGTGAACAGGACCGCGAACCAGGCGATGACGATGGCGAAGAACGCCACGATGCTGATCAGGCCGAGCACGATGAGGTGCGGGATGGCCAAGATGATGCGGAAGAAGATCGTCAGTCGGTTGCGCCCTTCGGTCTCGGGGGCGAAGCCAACGTTGACGCGTGGATAGTCACCCGGGTCAGCGGACGTTGTCGCGAACGAGAACGGCGGATATTCCTCCGTGAGGAATCCGGCATAGACGCTGACGCGGGTGCTGTAGCGGACGTACATCGCGATGATGCCGAGGATTCCTTCTGGAACCTTGCCGGTGAAGACACCGAGGATCCAGGCGACGAAGGCGAGAAGCTCGGCCACGAAGTTGAGGACGTACAGCACGATGAAGTGCGGGATGGCAAGGATGATGTTGCCAATGACCCGCCAGCGTGCGATCGACTCGGGTGGATCGAACGTGAACGTTGCTGGGTAGCTGCCACCTGACGGCGGAGTGGGCGGAGTGGGCGGGGGAGGTGGTGGTGTCACTGCGCTCATGGCGAGTCCTTCAGGTCTACGACGATCGGTCTCTCGCACCGTAGCGGCTTGTCGCCCGAAACGGGGGAACCTAGATCACGTTTGGCTCACGGCCGTCGCACGCTCCCCTGTCCACTCGGCGAGGGTCTCGGCGCAGCCCGCTTCGATCTTGATCGTTGCCAGGTCGTCGCCTCGAGTTGCGCCGCGGTTGACGATGACGATCGGTATGCCGCGGGTGCGGGCGGCGCGTACGAAGCGCAGCCCTGACATCACCTGAAGGGAGGACCCGAGGACGACGAGAGCCTCGGTCTGCTCGACGAGCTCGTAGCACTCGGCGACGCGATCCTTGGGCACGTTCTCGCCGAAGAACACGACATCGGGCTTGAGTCTGCCGCCGCACGCCACGCACGGGGCGACGACAAAGGTGTCGGTCTCGTCTAGCAGCACGTCACCATCGGGCGCCATCGCTGCATCGACGTGGTCATACCCGGGATTAAGCGCGAGCAGCGTCTGGTGGAGATCACCGCGTGAGCTGATCGATCGGCAGTCCAGACAGATCACTCGGTCAATGCGGCCATGCAGGTCGATCACGTCGGGGTGACCGGCGCGGCCATGCAGCCCATCGACGTTCTGGGTGATGAGGCCGTCGAGGCGACCGTCCCGCTGCATGTCGGCGAGCAGTCGGTGCCCGGCGTTGGGCTCGGCTCGGCGCATGCGGCTCCACCCGATGTGAGCCCGAGCCCAGTAGCGCTGCTGAGCCTCGGGCGTCTTGATGAACTCCTGGTAGGTCATCGGCATCCGAACCGGAGCACCGGGCCCTCGATAGTCGGGGATGCCGGAGTCGGTCGACATGCCAGCGCCGGTCAGCACCAGCAGCCGTCGACCTCCGAGGACTTGGTCAGCCGTCAGCAAGGTCGATCAGCTTCTTGACGGTGTTGAGGTTGCGCGCGGTGCCCGGCACCTTGAGCGCTCGTCCGATCGAGTCGGACTTCATCTCCGGGCGACCAGCACCGTTGGCGTACTTGATGTGCATCTCGGTGCCGATGATCGCCCATTCGTCATTGCCGGTCTCATACGTCTCGGCCTTCGCGATCGCCTCGGCTGTCGGCTTCTCGAGGAGGAAGGTGACGTACGAGTACTTCGGCTCGTCGACCGGGAACGGGTGAGCCGCGAGCGCCTTCTTGACCTCTGCCGGCGTACGCGAGATCGACTCCCGGAAGAAGCCGAACTCCTTCTCGATCGCCTTCTCCAGCGCACGGTCGAACTCGTCGGCCTTGCCGGGCACGTCCGCGATCAGGTTGCCCGACGCGATGTACGTCGACACGTCGGTGGCGCCGAGTTCTTCGGCCATCTCGCGCAACCGGGCCATCGGCAGCTGGGCAGGACCGACGTTCACGGCGCGCAACAGGATGATCCGCTTGGCCATGGACCCAGTATGTCGACTCAGAGTCGGGCTGCGAGCTCCGTCGCTTGCTTGATGGCGCGCTTGGCGTCGAGCTCGGCGGCCACATCAGCTCCGCCGATGACGTGTACTGGCTTGCCGAGCTCTTCGAGCGGCTCGACCAGATCGCGTACGGACTCCTGCCCGGTGCAAAGGATGACCGTGTCGACGTCGAGCACGCGGCTCTCCTCGTCGTCCTCACCCTTGCGAAGGGTGATGTGCAGGCCCGAGTCGTCGATGCGGTCGTACGTGACGCCCTTGATCATCTCGACGCCGGAGTCCTTGAGCGTCTGGCGGTGCACCCAGCCGCTGGTCTTGCCGAGGCCCTTGCCGAGCTCGGAGTCCTTGCGCTGGAGGAGGAACACCTCACGCTTCGGCGGCGCCTTGAGCTTGGTCGCGAGACCGCCGCGTTCGAGCGACGGATCAGTGACGCCCCAGCGCTCCATCCAGTGCTCGATCGACTCGTCAGCGTCGTGCAGCAGGAACTCCGAGACGTCGAAGCCGATGCCGCCCGCACCCATGACGGCAACTCGCTTGCCGACGGGAGCGCCATGGCGGATGACCTCTTGGTAGTTGACGACGCTGGGGTGATCGACGCCGGGAAGTGACGGTATGCGGGGCTCGACACCGGTCGCGATGACGACTTCGTCGAACTCTGCGAGCTGGTCGACGCCGGCGCGTACGCCGAGGTGCAGCTTGACGCCGGCGATCTCCATGCGGCGGGAGTAGTAGCGGATCGTCTCCTTGAACTCCTCCTTGCCGGGGATCTGCATCGCCAGGCGGAACTGGCCACCGATCTCAGGCAGCGACTCGAACAGCTCGACGCTGTGACCACGACCCGCGAGCTCAGTTGCCGCAGCGAGCCCGGCCGGCCCGGCGCCGACGACGGCGATGCGCTTGGCCGTGCGAGTTGGCGAGAGGATCAACGTCGTCTCGTAGCCGGCGCGCGGGTTGATCATGCAGGTCGCGCGCTTGTTCTTGAACGTGTGGTCGAGGCAGGCCTGGTTGCAGGCGATGCAGGTGTTGATCTCGTCGGCGCGATCCTCCGCGGCCTTGTTGACGAAGTGCGGATCACTCAGCAGCGGTCGGGCCATCGACACGAGGTCGGCCTGACCCGAGGCGATGATCTCCTCGGCAATCTCGGGGGTGTTGATGCGGTTGGACGCGACGACCGGCACCGAGACCTCGGGCTTGAGCTTGCCGGTGACCCAGGCGAACGCACCGCGTGGCACTGACGTGACGATCGTCGGAATGCGCGCCTCGTGCCAGCCGATGCCGGTGTTGAGGATCGAGACGCCAGCCGTCTCGAGCTTCTTGGCGAGCTCAACGGTCTCTTCCCAGCTTTGGGCATCGTCGACCAGGTCGAGCAGGCTCATCCGGTACATCACGATGAAGTCGTCGCCGACCGCCTCGCGTACGCGCTCGACGATCTCGACCGGGAAGCGCATACGGTTCTCGGCGCTGCCGCCCCACTTGTCGGTGCGGTTGTTCGTACGAGCCGTGATCATCTGGTTGATCAGGTATCCCTCGGACCCCATGATCTCGACGCCGTCATAGCCCGCCCGGCGAGCCAGCACAGCCGACTTCGCGAAGTCGTTGATGGTGTCGTTGACTTCCTTGGTCGACATGGCCTTCGGCTTGCCGAACGGGGTGATGGGCGAAGGCTTGGACGACGCTGCCCGCTTGAAAGGGTGGTAGCCGTAGCGGCCAGCGTGCAGGATCTGCATCGCGATCTTGCCGTCGTGCTCGTGCACGGCGTCCGTGACCAGGCGGTGCTTGTCGGCGAGCTTGGTCGATGTCATCAGCGAGCCGAACGGGAGCAGCCAGCCGTGGCGGTTGGGTGCGTAGCCACCAGTGACGGAGAGTGCGACGCCACCCTTGGCCCGCTCGGCGAAGTATGCCGCGAGCTCCGGCAGGTGCTTGGCGCGGTCCTCGAGGCCCGTGTGCATCGAGCCCATGATCACGCGGTTGCGCAGCGTGGTGTGGCCCAGGTCGAGCGGCTCGAGCAGGTGCGGATAGGGGTTGGTCATGCGGTCTCTCCTGAGGCCTCGGCGACGATCTGTTCGAACTGGGCTGCCATCGCGGTGGCGAGGGCATTGGCTCCGGACAAGGGGCGGACCATCACGGTGAGCTCGCTGATGAGTCCGGCGTCATTCGTACGGATGAGGTCGATGCCGTTGACGCTGACTCCGTCGACGACGGTCTCGAAGACCAAGGCCGACCCGGCACCGTCGGCGTCCTCGAGCTCGCGGACGTACCGGAACTCGGTGAACACCCGGCCGACACCGCGCAGGATCGCGGCAACGATCGGCTTGCCGTCGTACGGCTTGAACGCGACGGGGCTGCGGAACACGACGTCGTCGGCGAGCAGCTCGCCCAGTCCCTCGAAGTCTGCTGCCTCAACGGCAGCGCGGAACTCCTTCATACGTACTCCTGTGATGGGATGGTCGGGTGATTTCCAAGACTGCTGCCCGGTTCCTGATCGTCGCGGGCGTGTTCAATGTGGTGATCTGGCCGCGATTTGCGAAAGCCATAGTTGATGACGACCGAGCGTGGGCTGGCGAGCAGTGGAACAGCACTCCGCAGGCGTTCTTCTGGGTGCATGCCGTGCTCATCACGACCGCGATCGTGATCGGTCTTAGTGTGCTGGTGGTCGGCATGCGTGCTCATCGCTCCGCCTCGAAGGCCTGAAGGATCTCGTCGCACCAGGTCATCCCGGTCTGCTCGGCGAGGATGCCACCACGCAGCACGAGGTAGGCGCCGAGCTCGTCTTCACGCAGGGAGGCCGGATCCGGGTAATGGCGTTGGGCGCTCGCTTCGTAGTACGCGATCTGCGCTTCGTGGGCGGCGCGGCGTACGCGTACGTCGGCGAGCACCGCGTCACGGTCACCGAACTGCGTACCGCGAAGCTTCACGGCGAACTCGCTGCGGAGAGGTTCGATCGGCGTCGGGACAGACGACCAGCGCATCAACTCATCGCGACCTTCGCCGGTGATCGAGTAGACCTTCTTGTCCGGTCGGTTGTCCTGGGCGACCAGGTGCGACTCGACCCACTTGTCGGACTCCATACGACCCAGGACCTTGTAGATCTGCTGGTGGCTTGCCTTCCAGAAGTGACCGATCGAGGCGTCGAAGCGACGGGCGAGGTCGTATCCCGACGCGGTCTTCTCCGCGAGGGACACCAGGATCGCGTGCTCCAGAGCCATGCCGAGACCGTACTATGCAACGCGATGCTATGCAACTAGTTGCGTAGGACGTCCGGATTCTGACACGTACGGTGGGTCTGTGATCGCGGACTTCGAGGCCCGGGCAGCCGAGCTGCTGGGCGCTGGCGCGTACGGCTATTTCGCCGGCGGCGCTGGCGACGAGATCACCCTGCGCGACAACGTCGAATCCTGGCGGCGGCTCGCGTTGCAACCCCGCGTCCTGATCGGCGTCGGCGAGCGCGACACCTCGGTCACTCTGCTCGGCCGAACCCGGCCGCACCCGGTGCTGGTCGCGCCGATGGCGTACCAGCGTGGGGCGCATGCCGATGCGGAGCTCGGGACGGCGCGCGCCGCTGCAGACGCGGATGCGGTCTTCGTCCTCTCGTCGCAAACCACGACCGATCCGGCCGAGGTCGCCGCGGCGATGGGCGGTTCAGATCGGTGGTTGCAGCTCTACGTCTTCAAGGATCGCGGTATCTCCGACGACCTCGTGCGCGCTGCGCGGGATGGCGGCTACGAGGCGCTCGTCATCACGGTCGACTTCCCCTACGGAGGGTGGCGCGAGCGTGACCAGCGCTCGGGCTACGCCGTCGAGCACCCGACCTACGTCAACCTCGCGAGTGGTCCGATGACGCCGGCCGAGCGCCACGCGATGCACGATCCGAACCTCACGTGGGACGACATCGCCTCCTTCGGCGAGGCGAGCGGGCTTCCGGTCGTCCTGAAGGGGATCCTGCGACCGGACGACGCCGTCCGGGCCGTGGAGGCGGGAGTCGCTGGGATCGTCGTCTCCAACCACGGTGGCCGCCAGCTAGACACCGTGTTGTCCGGTGCAGATGCCCTCGGCCCGATCGTCGATGCGGTGGCCGGGCGGGTGGACGTACTGGTCGACGGAGGCATCCGGCGCGGCTGGGATGTCGCCAAGGCGCTCGCGCTCGGTGCCGACGCAGTCCTGGTCGGCCGACCCGTCCTCTGGGGACTGGCTTGCGAGGGACAGGACGGCGCTCGGCAGGTTATCGACCAACTCGTCACCGAGCTCGACTCCAGCCTTGGCCTGCTGGGATGTCCGCGAGCCGCTGACCTCGATCGGTCGTACGTGACTGCGCGCCCGCTCTGACAGGATCCGGTGTCAGGCGCGGTGCTCGACCAGTTCTGAGCTGGCCAGCCACTTCGCGACGCCCCGAGCGGCGACGCGACCAGCGCGGTTTGCGCCGATCGTGCTGGCCGATGGCCCGTAGCCGACCAGCTGGACGCGCGGATCTGCGACAGCGGTTGTGCCATCGAGTTGTATGCCGCCGCGAGGGCTGCGAAGTCGAAGCGGAGCCAGGTGCTCAATCGCCGGCCTGAAGCCGGTCGCCCACAGGATCACGTCGACGTGCTCGAACGATCCATCAGCCCACCGGACGCCGTCAGGTTCGATCCGGGCGAACATCGGACGGCGGGCGTACGCACCGAGCAGCGAAGCCTCGCGCTCCTGCTCGCGCAGCATCAGTCCGGTGACGCTGACGACACTTCGTGGCGGAAGTCCTTGGCGTACGCGCTCCTCGACCTTGGCCACCACCTCGCGCCCGATCTCGGCGTTGAACTCGCCGGTACGCCATACCGGCTCGCGGCGGGTCACCCAGAGCGTGTCGGTCAGCGGCCGAATCGCCCCGAGGAACTGCACCGCGGACGCCCCTCCACCGACGACGAGCACCCGCTTGCCACGAAAGTGCTCGGGACCGGGGTAGTCGACGGTGTGCAGCTGCTCGCCGACGAAGGTCTCAGCACCCGGGTAGTACGGGATGAACGGGTGGCTCCACGTGCCCGTGGCGTTGATGATCGTGCGCGCCGTCCACTCCCCATCGTCGGATGCGACCCGCAGGAGGCCGTCGATCTCCCGTACCGCCCGAACCTGCACTGGTCGGATCACCGGGAGGTCGAACTGCCGTTCGTACGAGGAGAAGTAGGCCGGTACGAACACGTTGGCGCGATCGTCGTCGGCAGCATCGGGGATCGGTTCGTCAGGAAGGTCGGCTACTCGGTGCACGTCATGCATCGTTAGCGCATCCCAGCGGTGCTGCCAGGCGCCGCCCGGCCGGCTATTGGCGTCGAGAACGATGTGCGCGATTCCGCGCTTTGTGAGGTGGAACGACGACGACAAGCCTGCCTGGCCAGCGCCGATCACCACCGAGTCGAGAATCTCCACACGGGGTTCAACGCCGAATCCGTGCGACCTATGCCCTCAATGGTCTTTGTACGAGTATCCGTCAGGCCGCGCGCTCGGACTCGGCGGCGACGGCCGAATCAACCGTTTTCTTGATGACGCGGACGATCAGCTCCGGATTGTCGACCATCGGCACGTGACCGCAGTGCGGAAGTGCGACATGCTCGGCATCAGGCATGCGTTCCTGCGCGATCGCCGATGAGCCGTACGGGAGGATCAGGTCGCGTGTTCCCCAGGCAATGGTCGTTGGCACGGGAACCGGAAGCTTGAACGAATAGCGAGCACCAGACAGGATCGTCCGCTCGAAGCCGGTGGCGCGCTTGAGTGACAGAGCGTCGCCGTACACCTCGTCAGCGGTGAACCGGTCAGGGTTGGTGTAGAGCGTGCTGCCGGCAAGCTTGCGTCCCCAGGCCTTCTGAGAGACGAACTTCAGGACGCGGTCGGGGAGCTTGCTGCTGATGCGCAGCAGGATCAGCAGCACGAATGTCTGCACGCGATTGATGACGCCGAAGAAGCCGGCCGGGCTGAGTGCGGTGACGGAGCTGACGGCACCGCGGGCGCCGAGCTCGAGTGCGAGCGCTCCGCCGAGGGAGTTGCCGACGACGTGCGGCTTGTCGACACCCCAGGCGGCGAAGTTGTCAGTGAGGTTGTCGACCGCGTTGGGCATGTTGTACTTCACGCCTTCGGAGTACGCCGCGGATTCACCGAATCCGGCGAGGTCGACAGCGATCACGTCGTACGACTCCGCGAGCTGCTCGAACACCGGATCCCACGCCTGGCGGCGATGGCCAATGCCGTGGATGAGCACGAGTGGTTCGCCGGATCCCTTGCGGGTGTAGGCCAGTTCGGAGTACATGCGCTGCCTTTCGGGCTGCCAGATCTATGTGACACCCATGATGACACATAGACGTACCAACGGTATGTGACGTACGCCGCATCTAGGTGGTCCACTTGAAACCGTGACAGTACTACTGTCACAATCACGCAGTGACCACAACAGAACGCACCGGCCCTCTCGCTGGCGTACGCGTCGTCGAGCTCGTCGGCATCGGACCGGGCCCGTTTGCCGGCATGCTGCTTGCCGATCTCGGCGCCGATGTCATCCGAGTCGATCGACCCGGCGGCAATGCCATGCAGGTGTCGCAGCCCGAGAAAGACATCCTCAGTCGCGGTCGGCCGTCAGTAGCCGTCAATATCAAGGATCCTCGTGGTGTCGAGGTCGTTCTCCAGCTCGTCGAGAAGGCAGACGTCCTGATCGAAGGATTCCGCCCCGGTGTCACTGAGCGCCTCGGCCTCGGCCCGGAGGACTGCTTCGCCCGCAACCCTCAGCTCGTCTACGGACGGATGACGGGATGGGGTCAGACTGGCCCACTCGCTCATACCGCCGGTCACGACATCAACTACATCTCGGTCGCGGGTGCCCTCGACACGATGGGCCGCGCCGGAGGTCCTCCACAGATCCCGCTGAACCTGCTCGGCGATTTCGCCGGCGGGTCGATGTACCTCGTCACGGGCGTTCTCGCGGCTCTCCTGCATGCCAAGACCAGCGGCAAGGGCCAGGTCGTCGACGCCGCGATCACCGATGGTGTCGCCCACCTGCTCGCCATGCCGATCGGCATGATGCAGGTCGGCTCATGGAATGCTGAGCGAGGCACCAACCTGCTCGACTCGGGAGTGCCGATCTACGACGTCTACGAGACCTCGGACGGCCGCTGGATGTCAGTTGGCGGTCTCGAGCCCCAGTTCTGGGTGGCAATGGAGCAGGTGCTGCAGGCCGCCGTGCCCGGCATCTCACTCCCCGATCGATACGACCCGAGCCAGTGGGACGCGCTGCGCAAGGTGCTCGAGGAGACGTTCCTTACCAAGACCCAGGCCGAGTGGACGGCGCTTTTCGATGGCACCGAGTCGTGTGTCGCGCCCGTCGTGCCGATCGACGAGGCCGCCGCGCACCCGCACAACGTGGCCCGCGGTACGTACGTCGAGCACGACGGTCTCGTGCAGCCGGCGCCCGCTCCACGCTTCTCAGAGACTCCCGCCAACCTCACCACTGCGCCGGTGAAGGCCGGCACCAATACCGCCGAGGCACTCGCTGCCTGGGGCATCAACGACATCGATTCACTTCTTGCCGACGGCGTTGCCGTTCAGGCCGACTGAGAGAGCAGAACCATGAAGCGCACGATTTTCGAAGCCGACCACGACGCGTTCCGCGACACCGTTCGAGCGTTCTGCGAGAAGGAGATCGCTCCTCACCACGAGCAGTGGGAGAAGGACTCCATCGTTCCGCGCGAGGTGTGGACCAAGGCGGGCGAGCTGGGCCTGCTCGGCTTCATGATGCCCGAGGAGTACGGCGGAGGCGGAATGCACGACTTCCGTTTCAATGCCGTCCTGCAGGAGGAAGTCACCCGGGTCGGCGGCAGCGGCGTCGGCTTCGCGATCCAGACCGATCTCGTGTCCGGCTACCTGCTGAAGTACTGCACCGACGAGCAGAAGGCTCGCTGGTTCCCGAAGTTCTGCTCCGGCGAGATGATCACTGCGATCGCGATGACGGAGCCCGGCACTGGGTCGGACCTGCAGGGCATCCAGACCTCTGCGGTCAAGGACGGTGACGAGTACGTCATCAGCGGCGCCAAGACGTTCATCACCAACGGCATCAACGCCGACTTCGTGATCGTGGTCGCCAAGACCGACCCAGAGGCCGGAGCCCTGGGCTTCTCCTTGATCGTCGTCGAGCGCGGCGCCGAAGGATTCGAGCGTGGCCGCAACCTCGACAAGATGGGCCTCAAGGCGCAGGACACCGCCGAGCTGTTCTTCGACAACTGCCGCGTGCCCACGTCCAACCTGCTGGGCGAAGAGGGCCAGGGCTTCATCTACCTGATGGACAACCTGCCGCAGGAGCGCATGACGATCTCGGTCGTCGCCGCAGCCGCCTGCCGCCAGATGATCGACATGACAGTGGAGTACGTGAAGGAGCGCAAGGCGTTCGGCAAGCCGATCGGCTCGTTCCAGAACTCACGCTTCGTGCTCGCCGAGCTGGAGACCGAGCAGCAGATTGCCCAGGTCTTCGTCGACCGATCGATCACCGAGCTCAACAACGGCACGCTCACCGTTGCTGAAGCGGCCATGGGCAAGTGGTGGACGACCGAGCTCCAGAAGAAGACGGTCGACCAGTGCCTGCAGCTGTTCGGCGGCTACGGCTACATGAGCGAGTACCCGATCTCGAAGGCGTACCTCGAC
>JAKFCR010000229.1:0-2284 GCA_036676545.1 Aeromicrobium sp.
CATCGCGTACGAGGCGGATGTCGTCTCGGCACATCGCATGCCTGACGAGATGCTCGCCTACGGCCGCGATGCACACAGCCGCGGTATCGAAGTCATCATCGCCGGCGCCGGGGGAGCAGCCCACTTGCCGGGCATGCTGGCGGCTGTCACGCCGCTACCCGTGATCGGCGTACCCGTTGCGCTCAAGTACCTCGACGGCATGGACTCGCTGCTGTCGATCGTGCAGATGCCCGCTGGCGTGCCGGTGGCAACCGTCTCGATCGGCAATGCCCGCAACGCAGGACTGCTTGCCGTACGCATCCTTGCGACCGGCGATGACCTGCTGACGCAGAAGATGATCGACTTCCAGGCCGATCTGGCTGACCAGGCTCGAGCCAAGGGCGAGAAGATCCGCAAACCCGCCAAGAAGGCCGGCTTCCGCTAGCGGTAGAGGCCTTCGGCGTACTTCGCCGACGAGTAGTAGGCCTCGAGCTCTTCCATTGAGTCATCGGGCCGCTCGAGGCTCTTGGCGATGGCAGCCCGGCTCGGCACGCTCTCCGGGGCCCACGTCTCGGGCTTCCACAGCGACGATCGCAGAAACGCCTTCGAGCAGTGGAAGAAGATCTGCTCGACGTCGACCTCGAGGATCACGACCGGCTTGTGACCCTTCACGATCATTTGGTCGGCGTACGGCGCATCGGCGAGCAGCTTGGCGCGGCCGTTCACGCGGAGCGTGTCTCCTCGCCCGGGGATGAAGAAGATCAGCCCGACGTACGGGTTCTGCAGGATGTTGGCGAACCCGTCGGCGCGCTTGTTGCCCGGTCGCTCGGGGATCGCGAGGGTCGTGTCGTCGACCACCAGTCCGAATCCGGCCGGGTCACCCTTCGGGGACACGTCACAGCGACCGGTCGCGTCCGAGGTCGCCACCAGGCAGAACGGTGACGCCGCGAGCCAAGCCCGGTGCTCGGGGGAGAACGACGCGCGGTCCTTCTCGAGGACACGCTGCATCGGCTCACCGAGGAGTTCACGGAGCTCGGCTTCGGTCGTGATCGTCATGATTCGAACGCTACTCCCGACGCGAGAGCGTCTGCTCGGGTGTGTCCGATCGCACTAGGTCGCAGCTTTGATGCTCGTCGTGCCCGCCCTACTATTACTAGGTCGTCCTACTAATTCTGGAGTCACAGTGTCAGACATGTTCGTCCTCTCTGAAGAGCACCAGGCCATCCGCGAAGCCGTACGCGCTGTCGCCGAAGCCAAGATCGCGCCGTTCGCCGCAGAGGTGGACGAGGAGGCTCGCTGGCCCAAGGAGGCGGCCGAAGCGCTGCTCGCTGCTGACTTCCACGCTCCGCACGTGCCGGAAGAGTTCGGCGGAGCCGGCGCTGACGCCCTCGCGACTGTCCTGGTCATCGAAGAGGTCGCTCGCGTGGACGTATCCGCCTCGCTGATCCCGGCGGTCAACAAGCTCGGATCGCTGCCCGTCATGATCTCCGGCGATGAGGACATCAAGAAGAAGTACCTCTCGCGGCTCGCCGCGGGTGAAGGTTTCTCGTACTGCCTCTCCGAGCCGGATGCGGGCAGCGACGCGGCCAACCAGAAGACAAAGGCTGTGCGCGACGGTGACGACTGGATCCTCAACGGGGTGAAGCGTTGGATCACCAACGCCGGCGAGTCGGAGTTCTACACCGTGCTGGCCGTGACGGACCCCGAGAAGCGTTCGAAGGGCATCTCGGCATTTGTCGTAGAGAAGGCCGACGAAGGGGTGTCGTTCGGTGCACCTGAGAAGAAGCTCGGCATCAAGGGATCGCCGACGCGCGAGGTCTACCTCGACAACGTACGGATCCCCGGCGACCGGATGATCGGCGCCGAAGGCACTGGCTTCGGGACCGCAATGAAGACGCTCGACCACACGCGCGTGACGATCGCGGCCCAGGCCGTGGGTGTTGCGCAGGGTGCGCTCGACTACGCGCTCGGCTACGTGCAGGAGCGCACGCAGTTCGGCAAGAAGATCTCGGAGTTCCAGGGCATCGAATTCATGCTCGCTGACATGGGCATGAAGATCGAGGCTGCTCGTCAGCTCACGTACGCGGCTGCCGGTCGGTCAGAGCGTGGCGACAAGGACCTCACGTTCTTCGGCGCTGCTGCCAAGGCGTTTGCGTCAGACACCGCGATGCAGGTCACGACGGACGCGGTCCAGCTGCTCGGTGGCTATGGCTTCACCAAGGACTACCCGGTGGAGCGGATGATGCGCGACGCCAAGATCACGCAGATCTACGAAGGCACCAACCAGGTGCAGCGGATCGTGATG
>JAKFCR010000230.1:0-6057 GCA_036676545.1 Aeromicrobium sp.
CCGACTGGTGCGAGCAGGTTCATCACGTCAGCGCGACCACCGAAAGCCGCTGCGGGGAAGCCGCCGCCCATGACCTTGCCGAACGTCACCAGGTCCGGGCTCCAGCCCTCGACCTTTCCGTCAACGCCCCAGTGACCTGCGGAGGTGACGCGGAATCCCGTCATGACTTCGTCGCTGATGAACAGGGCCCCGTTGGTGGTGCAGATCTCGGAGAGGAACGCGTTGAATCCGGGAGCTGGCGGGACGACGCCCATGTTGCCAGGAGCCGCTTCGGTGATGAGGCACGCGATGTCGGAGCCGTATTCGGCGAATGCTGCTTCGACCGCGGCTCGATCGTTGAACGGCAACACGATCGTGTCGGCTGTGACGTGAGCCGGGACTCCGGGCGTACCAGGTATGCCAAGGGTGACGACCCCAGATCCGGCTTCGGCGAGCAGCGCGTCGACGTGACCGTGATAGCAGCCGGCAAACTTCACGATCTTGTCGCGGCCGGTGAATCCCCGGGCCAGGCGGATCGCCGACATGGTTGCCTCGGTGCCCGAGGAGACGAGGCGTACTGAGTCGACCGACGTACGGGCGACGATCTCTTCGGCGAGCAGGACCTCGGGCTCAGATGGCGTTCCGAACGAGGTGCCGTGGGAGACAGCGGCGTCGACCGCAGCGAGCACCTCGGGGTGCGCGTGCCCGAGCAGCATGGGTCCCCAGGAGCCGACCAGGTCGACGTACGTCTTGCCGTCGACGTCAGTCAGCCAGGCGCCCGAGCCCGACTTCATGAAGATGGGAGTGCCACCGACGGCGCGAAACGCGCGCACCGGTGAGTTGACCCCACCCGGCGACACGGTGAGGGCGCGGTCGAACAGCTTCTGGGAGGCCGGCGTCGGGGTCACCGCACCATTGTCCCAAGCGGTCCCATCACACGGGTCGGCGGCGTCGTCTACACGTAACAATGCTCGGTGGGCCTCGTTGTTCTCATATCCGGACTATTTCCACGAAGGTCCGTTATCGCTGTAACATCCAGTTACTCGATCTTTGTATGTTGGAAGGCAAGAACACATGGGAGCACGCAAGCTCACTCGGTGGCAGAAGGCCAGCGCCTTGGTACCGATGGCAGTTCTGGTTGGCGCATGGGGAGCTGCGCTGACCAACTCGACCTTTGCAACAGCCTCGGACGGCAGTGGCGGCGGAGCCGTCCCCGACGTTCCGTCGACCGCTTTCGATCAGCCGGCCAGCGTCCAGGAGACGCCCGGCGGCATCGATCCGCGCGCCGGACTCGACGGCACCGTCGCGACGCTGTCGACCAACGGCATCCCGTCGGCAGCGCTCTACGCATACCGTCGCGCCGAGACTCTGCTCGGCAACGCTGACAAGTCCTGCAACCTTCCGTGGAACCTCGTCGCAGCCATCGGCCGCGTCGAGAGCAACCACGGTCGCAGCGACGGCAACTCGCTCAGCGCAGACGGCATCGCCAAGCCGGGCATCTACGGTGTCCCGCTCGATGGCAATGACGGTCGCGCCAAGATCAGCGACACCGACAACGGCGCCATCGACAAGAACTCGGTCTACGACCGCGCTGTCGGTCCACTGCAGTTCATTCCCAGCACCTGGAAGTCCGTCGCGGTCGACTCCGACAACGACGGCATGAAGAACCCCCAGGACATCGATGACGCTGCAACGTCGGCTGGCATCTACCTCTGCGCCGGTCCCGGCAACCTCTCCACTGAGCAGGGTGCTTCGGCTGCCGTTAGTCGCTACAACCACTCGCAGTCGTACGTCGACCTGGTCCTTCAGGTCTCGGCGGCCTACGCGGCCGGCGAGTTCACGCAGACGCCGAACGACTTCTCGACAGCGTCGGTCCTCACCAGCCAGAGCAACGACCAGACCCTCACCGAGGCCCAGCGCAAGAAGGCCAAGAAGGCTGAGGAGCAGGCCAACAAGCCGCCCAAGGAAACCGACGGTGGCACTGACGGCGGTACCGGCGGCGGCACCGATGGTGGCACCGACGGCGGTACAGGCGGCGGTGGCACGGGTGGCGGCGGTACGACACTCAACGACGGTCTGAGCGGTCTCGTCGGCGGTCTCCTCGGAGATCTCTCCGGCGGCGGCGACACCGGATCCTCGACGTCTCAGCCGGCCACGCTGACCTGGGCTCAGGCCAAGACCCAGTGCCTCGCCGCGGGCATCTCCGCCCTCGACCTGGTCAAGCTGACCAATTGCATCACGAGCTTGCTCAGCTGATCTGACCGTTAGGAAGGCCCCGATCCTCGGATCGGGGCCTTTCGCTTTGTCTGCGTTGGCCAGCTCCCGAACCCACAGGTCGATCCCCGAAATTCGCTGTCCACAGAACGTTTTTCGCCAACATTTGTTGTCGGTGGCGAGCACTAGTTTTGACGTATGGGCACAGCAATCGACACCGGGCAGGCGATCCTCGACAGGATCGCCGCACGAGAAGTTGTGCGTGCCAAGTTGGAGGCCGAAACCGCCGCCGACATGCTCGAGTTCGTCGAGATCCGCCGGGCTGAAGCGGAGCGACACGACGACCCGCGGGTGCGTGACATGGAGATGAGCTTCGCTGCCGATGAGCTCGGCATCGTCCTGCACCAGCCGACTCGGACCGTCCAGGTTCGCCTGGCTGACTCGCGCCGGGTTCGCAACCTGATGCCTCTGACGTGGACCGCCTACCGCGACGGCCGTATCGACGCATTCCGAGTCAGCTTGATCGCCTCAGCGACCGCGAAGCTGACGACCCAGGAGAATCTGATCCACCTCGACGGGATCATCGGCGACTACGCAGCCACCCACACCACCGCCCAGCTGAAGGCCAAGCTCAACCGCTTCATCGCGCGCTGGGAAGCCACGGAGGCCGCGGCCAAGGAAGAACGGTCCAAGCGATCGGTCTGGGTCAATCACCAGGACGACGGCATGAGCTTCCTGACCGCCTACATCCCCACGCCTGACGCCCTCCTGATTGACGCCATGCTCAACGAACGAGCCACAGCCACCTCCGACGACCGGACGCTCGATCAGCGTCGGGCTGACCTGTTCGTCGAGCAGATGCGTGGTGCGGCTGAGGGTCAGACGACCAGTTCCCGAGCGGTCATCGGCATCACCGTCCCCATCACCTCACTCGCAGGGCTAGATGACCTGCCAGGTGAGTCCTTCGACCGATCATTCGCTCTCCCAGCTCAGATGGTCCGCGAGCTGACCGAGCAGCCGGGCACGTTGTGGTTCCGAATACTCACCGATCCACTCGGCAAGATCCTCGACACCACCGAACCCAGGCCCTTCCCCTCCGACGCCCTCCGAACCTCGATCCAAGCCAGAGACGGCACCTGCCGATTCGCCACCTGCTCACGACCGGCGAGGGAGTCCGACCTCGACCACGAGATCCCCAGGCCCGAAGGTCCTACGAATGGTGACAACCTCCGAGCACTCTGCCGACGACACCACAACATCAAGACCCATCGAATAGCCGAGCCAACGACATTCTCCATGCGTGACCACTTCGGACCGCACTTCAAACTGGATCTCATGCACCGCTTGACGCGCATGGCCTACGCCGCCTGAGGGTGAACACAAGCGGGCTTGGCAGACTCCTACGCGGGGTCGGCGGTCCGGAGACGGTGCGCCACCGACGGCATGTCAATCGACGGCACGAATGACGCCGGTCGGCGAACGAGGGGTCGGAGTGGCCCGCGCTGCAGGAACGCGATGAGGTTCAGGTCGACCCAGCCGAGGTACTGGAAGAACGTGACTCCACGCTTGCGCAGCGGGAGAGCAACGGCCAACCAGACGACCGACGCTACGGGCACAACAACCCAAAGCAGAAGGCCCCGCGACGCCAAAACCAGCACGCCACCAATTGCGGAGTTCCGCGGTTGCATCTGCTGATACGTGCCATCTCCTGTACTCAGCGCATCGAAGACTCTGTCGTCGATAGACGATGCAGCGGTTGCCAACCGTTCGACCGGGTCCGTGAACTTGACTCCGAGTGCCCCCGCAACATCATCCAAGTCGAGCCACACGTTCGAGCCGAGGCGAGAGAGGTCGCACCACCATTGGCCGCGATCCCGTGTCAGACGAACACGCGTGCCGTTTCGATCCCAGGTGTCCTGCCGATCACCGAAGCTCGCGGAGTCCCCACCCACCGGCGCGACGAGTTCGAACTGATTGCGGGTGAGCCAAATGCGTAAGCCCACGGCCACTTCATCGCTCACGTCAGACACAAGACCATCTTCCCGGTCATTGAGGCTCACCACATGCACTTCGACGTGTGGGCCTTGCAGACGAGTTTGCTCGACTAGGTGTATTGGGAGTTTGCGGGCTTGGCTACGCGCGGGCAGCCCTCAGCGGTTGAGGCGGGCGGCTACTTCAGCGGCCCAGTAAGTCAGCACGATGTCGGCGCCGGCACGACGGATCGACAGCAGTACTTCGTCGATCGCGCGCTCGCGGTCGATCCATCCATTGGCGGCTGCGGCTTCGACCATCGCCAGCTCGCCCGAGACGTTGTAGGCAGCCACCGGTACGTCGACGGCGGCGCGTACGTCCGCGATCAGGTCGAGGTAGGAAAGCGCGGGCTTCACCATGATGATGTCGGCGCCCTCGGAGACATCGAGGAGAGCCTCTCGTACGGCCTCGCGACCGTTGGCGGGATCCTGCTGATAGGTCTTGCGATCGCCCTGCAGCGACGAGTCGACAGCCTCACGGAACGGGCCATAGAACGCCGAGGCGTACTTCGCGGCATACGCCAGGATCACGGTGTCGGTGTGACCGGCGGCGTCGAGCGCTTCGCGTACGGCTGCGACCTGGCCATCCATCATTCCGCTGGGCCCGACCACTTGCGCGCCGGACTCAGCCTGGATGACACCCATCTGGGCGTAGATCTCGAGCGTTGCGTCGTTGTCTACCCGACCCGTCGCGTCGAGCACTCCGCAGTGACCATGATCCGTGAACTCGTCGAGGCACAGGTCGGACATGATCACGAGGTTCTCACCAACCTCGGCACGAGCATCCTGAAGAGCGACATTGAGGATGCCGTTCGGGTCAAGCGAACCTGAACCAATAGCGTCCTTGTGCTCCGGAATGCCGAACAGCATCACGCCGCCGAGCCCCAGGGAAGCGGCCTCGGAGTACGCCTTGCGGGCCGATTCACGAGTGTGCTGGACGACGCCCGGCATGCTCGAGATCGGACGAGGCTCACTGAGCCCCTCGGCGACGAACAGCGGCAGCACCAGCTGCGACGGCTCGATGTGCGTCTCCGACACCAACCGTCTCATCGCCGGCGACTGGCGCAGGCGACGAGGACGGTCGGCAGGGAACGGCATGGGTCAGGCCTTGCGCCGGCTCGAGGGACGACGCTGCGACGGCTTGGTGACCGGCTCGCCAGCGTCCAGGAACGCCAGGCGACGAGCGGCACCGAACTCGGCGAGCGCGTCAGCGAGCACGTCGACCGACGGCGACTCCGCGAGGACATCGACCCGCAGGCCGTGCTCCTCGGCAGTCTTGGCCGTGGCAGGACCGATGCACGCGATGATCGTCGACGTGTGCGGCTTGCCCGCAATGCCCACGAGGTTGCGGACCGTGGACGACGACGTGAACATCACAGCGTCGAACTTGCCGGTCTTGATCGCCTCGCGGACAGGCGCCGGCGGCGGCGCTGCCCGGACGGTGCGGTAGGCCGTGACGTCGTCGACCTCCCAGCCCAGATCGATCAGGCCGGCGACCAGAGTCTCCGTGGCGATGTCCGCGCGAGGCAGGAACACCCGGTTGATCGGGTCGAGCAGGTCGTCGTACGGCGGCCAGTCTTCGAGGAGACCGCGAGCCGACTGCTCGCCCGTGGGGACGAGGTCAGCGCGGATGCCCCACGTGGCGATGGCTTCAGCGGTCTTGTCGCCGACAGCTGCAACCTTGAGACCCGAGAAGGCGCGAGCGTCGAGTCCGTACTCCTCGAACTTCTCGCGGACGGCCTTGACGGCGTTGACGCTGGTGAACGCGATCCACTCGTAGCGACCCTCGACGAGACCGCGTACGGCCTTGTCCATCTGCTGCGGGTTGCGAGGC
>JAKFCR010000231.1:0-5287 GCA_036676545.1 Aeromicrobium sp.
CTCGAGGCCACCGCTGGACTTGAGTCCGGCGAGAACGTCATCTGGTCGCACTGACGGTGTTACGTGCAGTACAACCAAGGCAAGTATCGCACATGGGACCCCGTTGCTCACATCTGAACGCGCCACAAGATCGACCACTGGTTCCCGGCAGTTCAGGATTCGAGGGCCTTGCTTCATCATCCGTTCGATCGGTACGTCGTCCTCCGCGAGGAACGCTCGAACCGCGGATTCGGCGTCCTCGAGAGCAACTTCCGGCAGCACGATGTCCCATTTGCTCGCCTGCAGCCGGTCGGCCAGCGCCCCCGGTTTCGCCACCACGACGTCAACAATGTCGAGGCCGTCGGGCAGCGCGGAGTCAAGCAGCGTACGCACTTCCTCGGGGTCGCATTCGCGCGTCATACCGATCTCGAGGTACTCCGCCTCGCTCGCTGCGCCGGTCGGCGAAGCGTTGGCGTACGAGATCTTGGGGTGAGGCGTGAACCCTGAGGAATGACCGATCGGAATGCCGGATCGCCGGATCGCCCGCTCGAAGGCTCGAGCGAAGTCGCGGTGACTGGTGAAGCGCAGGCGGCCGCGCTTGGCATAGCGCATGCGCAGCTTCTGGACGATCGGAAGCTGTGGGTTGGGGGCCTCCGGATTGGGAGTTCCCTCGAGCGTCGTCACCCGACGAGACTACCCGCGGACCCGGGACGCAGAATGGTCCGGTGCACGCACCCAGCCGCTCCGGACGCTGGCTGGTCGGCGCCTCAATCGTCCTCCTGGCCGTCAACCTGCGGCCAGCCGTCGGAAGCGTCGGCGTGGTCCTGGACGCACTCCGCGGCGATCTCGGCATGTCGGTCACGGTCGCGGGACTTCTGACGACTCTCCCGGTTCTTTGCTTTGCTGCGGCCGGGATCGCGGCGCACAGCGTGATCGCGAAGCTCGGACTGCACGTCGCGACCGTGCTGGTGCTCGTGCTGACCGTCGTCGGCGTCGTGGCCCGTTCGCTCGTTGACTCCCCCGAGCTGTTCCTGTTGTTCTCCGTGGTGGCGCTGTCCGGGTGCGCGATTGGCAACGTCCTCCTGCCGCCCCTCGCCAAGCGACACTTCCCCGATCACCTCGCCGGAATCAGCGCCGCGTACGGCGCAGCGTTGATGGGTGGCGGGGCGATCTCCTCGTTCGTCACCGTGCCCCTGACATCGGCGCTGGGCGACTGGCGGTGGGGAACGGCGTTCTGGGCCATCCCCGCACTGGTCGCTCTCCTGCTGTGGCTCCCCTACCTGCGCGACTCTGTGCACGTCGATCCGCTCGCCGAATCCCACCTCAAGCTGCGCGACCTCGCGCATTCACGGCTTGCCTGGGCGATGGCCTTGCTGTTCGGAGTCCAGTCGGCGCAGGCGTACGCACAGTTCGGTTGGATGCCCGCGATCCTCGTCGATGCTGGGCTCAGCGACGCGAACGCCGGCGCAATGGTCGGCCTCCTGGGCTCGGTCGGCGTACCGCTCACCTTGTCTCTCCCCTATTTGATGCGTCGAGTCGGTGACCGAGCCTGGCTGCCGTGGGCCTTCTCGGGGGTGACGGTGCTGGGCTGGGTCGGCCTCATGCTCTGGCCCGCAGAGGCGCCGTGGCTCTGGGCAGTCCTGCTCGGACTCGGTGGTGGCGCGTTCACCTGGACGCTCACGATGATCGGACGACGAACTCGTACGGCCGGTGGTACGGCGGCTCTGTCGTCATTCGTCCAAGGGACTGGCTACGCAATCTCTGCGATCGGGCCGTTCGGAACAGGACTGCTTCATGACCTCACCCACGACTGGTACGCCTCGATCTCCCTCATGATCACGCTGTCGGTCTTCATCGCGGTGTTCGGCTCGATCGTCGCGCGTCCTGCGTACGTCGAGGACACCCTCAGTTAGTCCCTGAGAGTGATTGACGGCCCGCTCGCGCCGTCGATAAGTTCGAGCCCGATTGAGTTGGACTGTCACAAATCCCTGGCGTGCGACGTCTTCATGTTGAGCACCGCCGCGTGTCCCATCCACAGTCAGGATCCTCACCATGGAACGTCTTGCACGCCTCGTCATGCACCACCGCCGCATCGTGAGCGCCTTCTGGATCTCAATGCTGCTCATAGGCGGCTTCAGCGCGTCACAGCTGACCGATCGCCTGACGATCGACTTCTCCCTGCCAGGCCAACCCAGCGACGACGCCGAGAAGCAGCTCGTCAAGGAGTTCGGCGCTGGCTCGTTTGACACGTATGTCGCCGTGCTGACTGTGCCGGAGGGACAGACCGTCGACCAGCACCAGAGCGACATCGCTGCGGCGTTCAAGTCCGCTCAGGAAGCCGCACCTGAGACTCGGATGGTTGACTTCGCGAGTACGGGCGACGCCGGATTCATCTCTGACGACAAACGCACGACGTACGCGCTCTTCCAGGCGCCCTTCCCGGAGTCATTCGGGCCAGGCGTTGAAGTCGAGATTGAACCCGCGCTGGAGAAGGCCGCCGCATCGGCAGGATTCGAGAGCGGGCTGACGTCGTACAACATGCTGGCAGCTGGCGGTGAGTCCGAAGGGCCCAGCGTTCTGCTGGAAACGCTGTTCGGAGCAGCTGGTGCCCTGCTCGTCCTGCTCTTTGTGTTCGCGTCCTTCCTCGCCTTCCTGCCACTCATGGTCGCTGCGGTGTCGATCCTGACGACGTTCACGCTTGTCCTGATCCTCTCCACATTCAGCGACGTGAGCTTCGTCGTCCAGTTCCTGATCGCTTTGGTCGGACTCGGTATCGCAATCGACTACTCGTTGCTCCTCGTTTCGCGATGGCGGGAGGAACGCGCGCACGGTCGCGACAACGAAGAGGCAGTCGTGATCGCGATGAAGACGGCAGGCCACGCGGTGTTCGCGTCCGGTGTGACGGTCGCAATCAGCCTCATCGCGCTGATCGTCGTACCGGTTCCGCTGGTGCGCAGCATGGGCATCGGCGGCATCCTCATTCCGCTCGTCAGTACCGCGGTCGTACTCACCTTGGTGCCTGCGCTCTTGTCGAGCATCGGACCCAAGATCGACTGGCCGCGCGTCCGCAAGGAGGGCACCGCATCCAAGGGATGGACAGCCTGGGCTCGCATGATCGTCAAGCATCGAGTCGTCGCTGTCGCCGCCGCCTTGGTCATGTTGGTGCTTCTGATCATCCCGGTGTTCAGTCTCAAGATCGGTCAGGCCGATGTTGATTCTCTGGCCTCCGCTGGACAGCCTTTTGACACAGCGCACACCCTTCGTGACACCGGCATCGGCACCGGCGTCCTCACGCCGATGGAGGTCATCGCTCCTGCCGCTGACGCCGAGGCAATTGCCGCCGCGACCCGTGAAGTTGACGGTGTCCGCATGGCGGTTGTTGGCGGAGTCAATGGCGATACGGCTGTCATCGATGTCATTCCGGAGAAGGAGACGGTCGACAGCACGTCCAACGCGCTTGTCGATGGCGTCCGTGACGCGGCCGAGGGTGCATCGAGCGGAGAGGTCGGCATGACGGGCGCCGGTCCAGTCGTTCAGGACTACTTCACGGCGGTCTACGAGAAGTTCCCGTACGTCCTTGCGCTGATCGCGTTCATCACGTTCGTCCTGTTGGTACGCACGTTCAGGTCGATCCTGCTGCCGCTCAAGGCCGTGCTTCTCAACCTGATCTCTCTGGCCGCGGTGTTCGGTGGGGTGGTCTATTTCTGGCAGCAGGGCCACGGTTCTGACGCCATATTCGCAGTCTCGCCGACGGGAGCGATCACGTTCTGGCTCCCGGTGCTGATCTTCGCGTTCCTGTTCGGTCTTTCGATGGACTACGAGGTCTTCATCCTGGCGCGCATGCGCGAGGAGTACGACGCCACGGGAGACACCCACGCGGCTGTCATCACGGGAATTGGACGTACCGGCAGATTGGTGACGTCTGCGGCGCTGATCCTGTTCTTTGCGTTCGCTGCGCTGGCGTCCTCGCCTGGCGTGGACATCAAGGTCCTGGGTACGGCGCTCGGTGTCGGCATCCTGATCGACGCCACGATCGTGCGGGCACTCCTGGTGCCGGCTCTGGTCAGCGTGCTGGGCCGCTGGAACTGGTGGCTGCCGGATTGGATCGCGAAGCTTCTGCGGGTCGAGCCTTCTCCGCTGGCGCCGAAGGAAATTCCGCGGACACCGGAGCTGGCCAAAAAGTAGAACTCCCCTCCTCCACGTGAGCTTCAGTGGTCGGAGGGGAGTTCCTTACAGGCCATCAAACGGCCGGGTGGGCGACCGCGCGGGTGGCGCGTGCCTGACGGGCGATGTGTGCCATCAGTGCGAGACGGTCGCCATTGAACTTCGTGGCGGCGGCACGCTCTGCAGCGACCCGACGACGCTCAACCTTGGTGACGAGCTCGCGCTCACGGTTCTGGATCTCCTGCTGTGCGATGTATTCGGTGATCATGTCGATTCCCTTTCAAGAGGTCTTGCTGACATGACCTACATTCGTCGCTGAGGTAGAGGCCACACATCGGACATGTGCCCTAACTTCTGCTCGGGTCCTACCTCAGAAGTGCGTCTGAGGTACCTCACGTGGGCCTAGGGGGCTTAGGGAACACCCGGCCACAGCGCTCAGACGACCCTGAGGGTCATTTCGCGTTCTCATATGCCTCGGCGAGCCACTCGCGAACCTTTTCGTCGACCTGGGCAATCCCGCGCAGCTCGAGGTGATGCATCCACACCATGTCGGATGGATGCGCCACCTCCTTGAAGCGGTCAGAGCTGACCGACCGCGGCAACGCGATGGACAGGACCGCGGGCACGTCGCTCGACACGTACTGGCCGGGACGCCAGACGATCGCAAACACCTTCCGGCGGCGAAATGCGATCTGACTCTTGGTCACCCGAACGTCGGCAGCGCCAATCTCCGCGACCGCCTCCTCTATGGCACGAAATAGCGCGAGACCGTCAGGACTCGCTTCGAAGAAGCTCTCAACCGGGTTCTCGCCGCCGTCGGAAGGCAGCGAGGTGCTCATACGACTGTGAGCGGGATCAGGGTCTTGCCTGTGGGACCGATCTGGATCTCGGTGTCCATCTGCGGGCACACTCCACAGTCGAAGCACGGTGTCCAGCGGCAGTCCTCGACCTCGAGGGCACCGTCGGGGTTGAGGGAGTCCTGCCAGTCCTCCCACAGCCAGTCGCGGTCGAGTCCGGCGTCGAGGTGATCCCATGGGAGCACTTCGGCGTACTCGCGCTCGCGGACGGTGTACCAGTCGAGATCGATCGGCTCGTCGGCCAGGACTTCGGCCGTCTGGGTGGCCCAGCGGTCGTACGAGAAGTG
>JAKFCR010000232.1:0-9665 GCA_036676545.1 Aeromicrobium sp.
GCTTCGCGATCCTGGCCGCCGAGCAGCCCCAGCTTGGAGTAGCGCCAGTAGGTTCCGGCCTTGCTCTTGACGGTGTTGGCGAGGTCCTTGGGCAGCGCGTCCGGCATGATCGCGGCGGACGAGCGAACCGGGACCTGACCACCCTCGGCAGCCAGCGGTCCCTGCAGGACGAGCTCGTACGTACGTCGCTCGCCACGCGAGCTGGTGAGCGAGTCGACCATCTGCGTGAGGCTTTGCGACTGCGTGCCGGGCTCGGTCTCAACCGCAGCGTCGAGACGGGCCTGTGCGGCTTCGAATCCGGAGCGGGCCTCGGAGATTGCCGCCGTACGGCGGCTCTCCGCGAGACCGCTTGCCACGTCACGCAACAGCGCCCAACCCGTCAGGCTGATCACGAGCGCACTCAGCAGGATCGTGCTGGTGACGACTCGTGCCTGGATCGAACGGCGCCAGATGCCGGCGAGGCCGCGCATCAGGAGGGTGTTATCGCCTGGTAGCCGACACCACGAACCGTGCGGATGATCTCGGGGTTCTCAGCGTCGTCCTCGATCTTGGAGCGCAGACGCGTCATGTGAACGTTGACCAGCTTGGTGTCGCCGGGGTGGTGGTAGCCCCAGACCTTCTGCAGCAGGGTCTCGCGGGTGAACACCTGGGACGGATCGCTCAGCAGGCAGGCCAGCAGGTCGAACTCGAGCGGAGTCAGCTCGAGCGGCACACCCTTGCGGGTGACCGTGTGGCCAGCGGGGTCGAGCACGATCTCACCGAACTCGAGCGGTTCGACCAGGGTGTCGGAGCGCCGCAGTCGCGCGCGTACGCGCGCGACCAGCTCGGTGTTCTTGAACGGCTTGGTGATGTAGTCGTCGGCACCGGCTTCGAGACCGGCGACGACGTCGGGGGTGTCGGCCTTGGCCGTCAGCATGATGATCGGGACCGCTGACTTCTCCCGGATCTGTCGGCACACGCTCATGCCGTCGAGACCCGGGAGCATCAGATCGAGCAGGACCACGTCGGGCTTGAACTGCGCGAACACAGCCATCACGCGGTCGCCGGAGCGACACACACCCGTCGTGAGTCCTTCGCCCTCAAGGACGATCGTGAGCATCTCGGCGAGCGAGGCGTCGTCATCCACGACGAGCACTCGATCGCGCTTTGTCCTTCTATAGTTCACCGGTTGATGCTCACGATCGACCGCACTTCTCAGTAGCGGTAGTGGTCCGACTTGTAGGGGCCGGCAACGTCGACACCGAGGTAGGCGGCCTGCTCCTTGGTCAGCTCAGTCAGCTCAACACCGAGAGCGTCGAGGTGCAGACGAGCAACCTCTTCATCGAGGTGCTTGGGCAGGACGTGAACGCCGAGCTCGTACTGGCTGGCCTTGCTGTAGAGCTCGATCTGAGCCAGCACCTGGTTGGTGAACGAGTTGGACATCACGAACGACGGGTGACCCGTCGCGTTGCCGAGGTTGAGCAGACGACCCTCTGACAGGACGATGAGCTTCTTGCCGTCGGGGAAGATCCACTGGTGGACCTGGGGCTTGATCTCGTCCTTGACGATGCCCGGGATCTTGGCGAGGCCGGCCATGTTGATCTCGTTGTCGAAGTGACCGATGTTGCCGACGATCGCCTGGTGCTTCATCTTCTCGAAGTGCTCGACGCGGATGATGTCGAAGTTGCCCGTGGTCGTGATGAAGATGTCGGCGGTCTCGACGACCGACTCGAGCTTCTTGACCTCGTAGCCGTCCATTGCCGCCTGCAGTGCGCAGATCGGGTCGATCTCGGTGACGATGACGCGAGCACCCTGGCCGCGCAGCGACTCCGCGGAGCCCTTGCCCACATCGCCGTAGCCACAGACGACGGCAACCTTGCCGCCGATCATGACGTCGGTGGCGCGGTTGAGACCGTCGATCAGCGAGTGGCGGCAGCCGTACTTGTTGTCGAACTTGCTCTTGGTGACCGAGTCATTGACGTTGATGGCCGGGAAGAGCAGCGTGCCGTCACGGAAGCGATCGTAGAGACGGAGGACGCCGGTGGTGGTCTCCTCGGAGACACCCTTGATGTCCTTGGAGATCTTGGTCCAGTGATCGGGCTTCGCGGCGACCGAGCGGGCCAGCACTCGCAGCACCTCCTTGAACTCCTCGTTGTCGGTGCTGTCCTGCGAGGGGACGACGCCGGTCTTTTCGTACTCGACGCCGAGGTGCAGAAGCATCGTGATGTCGCCACCGTCGTCGAGGAGGACGTTCGGGCCACCCTCGGCGAAGTCGAAGACCTTCTCGGCTTCATCCCAGTACTCGGCCAGTGTCTCGCCCTTCCAGGCGAAGACGGGCGTGCCCTTGGGGTTGTCCTCGGTGCCGTCACGGCCGACAACCACTGCAGCGGCAGCGTGATCCTGCGTCGAGAAGATGTTGCACGTCGCCCAGCGGACATCGGCGCCGAGGTCCACGAGGGTCTCGATCAGCACTGCCGTCTGGATCGTCATGTGCAGGGAGCCGGCGATGCGGGCTCCGGCGAGTGGCTTGTCCTTGCCGTAACGCTCCCGCATGGCCATGAGGCCTGGCATCTCGTGCTCAGCGAGCTCGATTTCCTTGCGGCCGTAATCGGCGAGGGACAGGTCAGCGACGTTGAAATCCATGCGCTAAGAGTACCGGCGGTCCCCCGCGGTCACCGAATCGGATCCGACCTTCATACCGGGCTCTCAGGCGATTCAGACAAACGGGCCTGGCTCCTAGAGGGCCCGAGCCTCGTCGACCAGCATCACCGGGATGTCGCGGCGCACGGGATATGCCAGCGAGCAGGCGTTGCACACGAGCTCACTCGCCTCGTCGTCGACGAACAGGGTCGCGCGACATTGGGGGCAGACGAGGATCTCGAGGAGAGCCGGATCAAGGTTCATGTTCTCCATCCTAAAGGGGCGCGCTTGCCGATCCGCCGACCACGCCTCGCAGTGCGGCGGCTTCGCCGCGTCCCGCTCACGCTTCGCTGGCGCGCCTCGACGTTCGCTCGCAGAGCTCGCTCAGTCTCGACGGATAACGGCGAGAACCTCGTCACGTACGCGTGCCATCTCCGCGTCGGTGTCAGCCTCGACATTGAGGCGAAGCAACGGCTCGGTGTTGGAGGCACGCACGTTGAACCACCAGGTGTCGCCCTCGACCGTCAGCCCGTCAAGTCGGTCCTGCGGCAGTTCTCCATAGGTCTGCGACAGCGTCTCCATCACGGCCGGTCCGTCGTCGACCGTGCTGTTGATCTCGCCAGACGCGACGTAGCGCTCGTACTTGGCCATGAGCTCCGAAACGGTTCCTTCGGTCTCCGCGAGCGCGGCCATCACATGGAGTGCGGCGATCATTCCGGAGTCGGCGAGGAAGAAGTCCTTGAAGTAGAAGTGTCCGGAGTGTTCTCCTCCGAAGACCGCTCCTGTACGCGCCATCTCGGCCTTGATCAGCGAATGGCCGACCGGTGTACGTACGGCAGTGCCGCCGTTCTCGGTGATGATCTCCGGAACGGCCTTGGACGTGATGACGTTGTGCAGGATCGTCGCGCCCGGCGTCGTGATCAGGGCGCGCGCGGCGATCAGGGCGGTGATGGCTGAGGGCGACACGACCTCGCCGCGCTCGTCGACGACGAAACAACGATCGGCATCGCCGTCGAATGCCAGTCCGATGTCGGCACCGGTCTCAAGCACCTTCGCCTGGAGGTCCACGAGGGTGCTGTGGTCCAGCGGGTTGGCGTCGTGGTTGGGGAACGTCCCGTCCAGCTCGAAATACATCTCGGTCAGCTCGAGGTCGAGTGGTGCGAACACCGAGGGAACCGTGTGGCCGGCCATGCCGTTGCCTGCGTCGGCAACAACCTTGAGCCGGCGACCTGCGGGCATGGGTACGAGCTCGTGGAGGTAGTCGGCGTACCGACTGAGGGCGTCCAGCTCCTCGTACGTGCCCTGCGGATCGGAAGCAACCGGCGAAGCCAGGAACTCAGTTGCCTTGTTCGCGATCGCCGACAGACCCGTGTCGTAGCCGATCGGCCGGGCTCCGGCCCGGCACAGCTTGATGCCGTTGTACTCGGCCGGGTTGTGGCTCGCGGTGATCATGGCGCCGGGCAGGTCGAGATCACCCGAGGCGAAGTACAGGAGGTCGGTCGAAGCCAGCCCGATGCCGATGACGTTGCCGCCCTGTGTGCGTACGCCGTCGCTGAACGCCGTGGCCAGCATGGGCGAGGTGTCTCGCATGTCGTGGCCGATCACCACGGTGCCGCCGGTCTCGACGCCCGTCTCGAGCGCGAACGCCATACCGAGCGCGAAGGTCATCTCGGGATCAAGCTGCTGGGGCGAGAGGCCACGCACGTCATAGGCCTTGACCACAGCCTGAAGTCGGGGATCGATCACGAGGTAATCATTGCGGGGAAGGTTTTACGAGCCGCAGTGCGGGTGGACCATCCGGTACGGGTTCGGCAGGGCGGCCAGCTTCACGTACGGCGTCTGCGAGAGCCAGGAGGTCGTCACGGCTCGGTGCACCAGCGTCGGGATCGGGTGCCAGTCGCAGCACACTCCAGCCCTGTGGCGCCGACATGCGCTGCGAGTGCTCAACACACAGGTCGTACGTGTGCGGCTCGGCAGCGGTGGACAGCGGCCCGAGGACTGCGGTCTGGTCGGCGTAGACATACGTCAGCGTCGCCACGGCTTGCATTGAGCAAGCCGAACGGGTGCATCGTCTGACCATGTGGCGAGGCTAGCCGCCCCGAAGTCAACACCGCGTTAGGCTCACCGCATGGATCGCGCTGTGGGATCAAACTGGGGAGGCATTGTCAGTGGTCCCCGGCCTGGTCGGATGCGTGATCGCCGGGGCACCGGCCTGCGTGGACCGATGGCCATGCCCGGTCCGCTCTCTCCTCGCAGTGTGCCGGCCCACCGCTCCCCTCGCGAGTCGTTCGACCTTCTCGTCGGCGATGTCCTCGGAGCGCTCGACCACCACTTCTCGGCGGAGCCGGACCATGTCGACATCGTGGTCGAGGAAGCACCGCTGCTGCCGCCGGAATGGACCGATGAGGTCCCGCTCAGCATCCTGGTGGCTCGGCCCGGCGTGATGCGCGTCGTACTGTTCCGGCTGCCGATGTCGCATCGCTGTCGCAACAAGACCGACCTCGAGGATCTCGTCTGGTCAGTCATCCTCGAGCGCCTTGCCGAGGTCTGGCGCATGTCGCCCGACGATCTCGATCCTCGCTAGGGCTCGTCCTAGTCGATCGGTCGCACCTGCGGGGCGAGCACCTTGATCGGTGCCGACAACAATGCCAACGAGCTGACGCGGCCGCCGCCGCGGTAGGTCGCGGCTCCCACGACATCACCCTTGTGCTGCACGACCAGGTAGGCAATGCCCTTCTGGGTGAACTTCTTCGCGATGTCGAGGTGCGTGGTCGTCTCGGCCTCGATCGACATCGTGAGCTCTCCGAGCTGCTTCATGCTCCTGTTGTACGCAAACACCTGGACGCTGGCAGTCCTGCGCGGCGCGGTCAGAATCAGGTCCGGTGCGCTGACGCCCTTGCCCAGCTTGATCGGCACGATCGCCGGGCCTTCGAGCTCCAGCGCGGACTCGGCATACGCGTAGTCAAGCTCATTGGGCGCCATCCGGACCGTCGCCGCCACCGGCACATCCGAGGTGATTCTCAGCGCCTGGCGCGCTCTACCAGCGGTGCTCGGCACCTCGACGAGGCGAAGAGACCCACCTTTGACCTTGATGGCGTCGAGACCTTCTGGCTTGAACGTGCTCTTGGGTCCGATGACGTCGACCTCGACTCGCGCTGTCGCCGTACCAGGGTTGAGGAGTGCGAGCGTACGACCGTCGGCTCCAGACACCAGCCCGCCAACCACCTGGCTGCGCCGGGGAGTTGCGGTCGCGGTCACCGGCTCGGTACCTCCGAACACGGCCTTCGAGAAGTCATTGACGACGGCGGACACGGCACCACGACGACGCAGCACGCGAAGAGCCAGCTCAGGCTCGCCTGCCGCGAGGTCCTCGAGCTGAACTCGGCGGGTCGCATGGGGCTTGATCACGATGCCCTTGGCACCGACGGCGTCAATCTTCCCGTCCGGACCCCAAAGGTCGAGATCGACCGCGGCCGGAACCGCCGTTCCGTTGGTCAACGTCACCGTGGAGAAATGCTTGACCCCGGAACCGAGACCAAGGAACCAAGCGGCATCGACACTGGCCGAGCACGAACCAACGCTCAGTCCGCCACCACCAGCCTTGGGGGAGACGGCGCCGAAGAAGCCGGCGGGACCTGACCCCCGACCCTGCTGCTCGACGACGACTCCCCTGCCGTCAACCCGCGCGGTACGCCAGCTCTTAGTGCCGCCGAGATCCTTGGCGGCGGTCTTGCCGGGCAGGACAGTTGCCGTGCCTTCGGTGCCTGGCGATATCTGCCCAGCGCCCACCGTGATGCCGGCGCCGGCCGGGCACGCGTACGTCGTCTGGGTCACCTTCACGCCGGCAGGTGGGCGTCGATCTTCCGACTGCTCGGGGACGAGGTACGCGGTGAGGACGAGTCCAGCTGCGACCAGCGGGATGCCGATTGTCCGGTAGCGGATCATGTCGGGGCCCCCCGATCAGTAGGCACTGCGTCTTCGGGGAGGTCATCCTCGAGAAGCGGCTCAAGCTCGCGTCGGCGAACCGGCGCCGTGAGAACGATGGCGAGCAACCACGCCAGGACCTGCATGCCAGAGACAATCGGATGCCAAACGGGTGACGTCGCACCATCGGACTTCGGTGCGATGGTCAGCGTCCACACGCGTGATCCCGGCGAATCGCTGCCTGCGGGCGCCAGGAGAGGCGCGCCATCCACCCGCCGTGCGACCTCAGGATCTGCGGTCGGGGCATAGATCGCATCGATGCCGTGAGCGCTGAGCACGCGGATGTCAGCGGCGGTGGCATTCGCGAGCACCCGACGTACGGTCGCAGTGAGCTCCTTGGTGGACGGCGAGGACCCGGCGATCGCTTCCTGGCCAAGGTACGGACCGTCGCCGTCGACAACGCGATAGTCGACGCCGTCGGCGACGGTGCCCGTCAGAACGAGGGTGTTGCCGGGCCGATCGGCGAGGAAGACCGGGACGGCTGCGGTTCGACCGATGTCGAGTGGATCCGCATTTCCACGTTCCACCCACCACAGTGTTGTGCCGATAGGCAGCACCAGTGCGGCGATCACCACGACGACCAACGCTGGCCTGGGCAGCCGCCGCCAGGCTTCGGGTGCGGCCAGCAAGACGGCCGACAAGAGTCCACCGATCCAGACGACAGTGGGCACTCCCACCCACGGCTCGATCGCCGCAGGTCCGGCGTGCGTCGAGTAGGTCACCAGGGTGCCGACGAGTGCCACGGTCAGCCCCAGCAACGCAACCAGCCACGACAGCTCAACGCCCAAACGCGCACGTCGGGTCCAGAGCGCGAGGACGGCGAGCACCAGCAGGCCGACGGTGAGCCAAGCGGGCGCCGACACTCCACCAGCACGGCCAAGCACGACATCGATGGCCGTCGCGGAACCGGGGACAGGGAATCCCGCTTCCCACCACATCCGCCAGGGCCGAAGCGCTCGCTGGAACAGCCATGGCCCGAGCAGCACCAACGGGACTCCGGCCGCTGCCAGGAGATAGCGACTCACCCAGCGACCTTCGGCGTACAACAGGATCAACAGACCGCCAAGACCCAGCACCAGAGCGATCGGAGCGAACGCTGCTGCGGCGGCGATCCAGATACCCACTCGCAGGCCGAGCTGCCAACCCGGAGTCTCTGCGAGCTGGATCGCGGTGTTGACGACGATCGGCAGCACGATCAGAGCGACGACCGTTCCGACGCGGCCCTGGCTCACGGCGCCGGTTGCCACGATGCTCAACGCATAGGTGACGGCGCACGCGATGCGTATGCCGCGATGCGGAGACAGCACGCGACCCAACCGGTGTGCGGAGAGCGCAGCGAGTGGGACGGCGAAGAGCATCAGGATCCACACGACGAGACCTGGCTGGAACCACACCGGCGTTGCGACAAGTGCCAACGGAATGGCGAATGCGGGCGCGAGCACGCTCGCCGTCGGCAGCTCGCGGTGACGGTCGAACAGCAACGACCACCAGCCGTAGGCCGACTCCGGGGAAGCGGGTAGGGCGCCGCCGTGCAGGCCCGCACCGAACAGCCCGCGGCCAGCCAACAGCGACAGGATCACCAGCACGAGGACGACCGCGAACCAGGGACGCCGTGCGAGTACCGAGGGCTGATCCTCAAGATCGATCGCCTCGTCAGGCGACTCGTCAGGGCGCGTCGACCTCCGGCCAACCGTCGCAACGGCTTCCGGTCGCACCAGGGCCGTGATCGTCTCGCGAGCGATGTCGTAGCCGTGCTGATAGGGCAGCCAGTACGGAGCCAAGAGCCCGCGGATCTCCCGATGTGATCGTTTCGCCGTCCTGGCCCGAGTGCGTCGACCCTTGAACAGCCGGATCGGATGCGTGTACGCCGACCGCAGGGCCAGCAGCTCATCGCTCGCAGCCTCGGGATCCTTGCCGACCAGGAACCCCACGACCCGGAGCAGCGACCCGACGAACAGGCGGACACTCTGGAACAGGAAGGACGGTGTCGGGGTGTTGACCAGAAGCGTGTAGAGCGCCGCGCGACGTGGCTCCCAGTGCGGGACGTCGCTGCGCGAGCGCCGGCGGGTGCCGCGTCTAGACGCCTCGGCGTGGAACAGGACAGCCGTGGGAGCCGTACGCGTTCGGTAGCCGGCGCGCGCCACCCGCCAACCGAAGTCGATGTCGTCACCGTGCAGGGGCAACCGGCGATCGAAGCCGTCGAGCTCGTCCCAGACATCGCGGCGGATCAACATGCCCGCGGTGTTGACAGCGAGAACGTCACGCTCGCGATCGTGCTGGCCCGCGTCCGGTTCGCCGGTCTCCAGGCCTGTCTCGCGTCCGCCAGTCGAGGTGATCGTCAGGCCGACTTCGAGGAGGCGACGCAGCGATGGCCACTCGCGGATCTTCGGACCGACAACGGCAATGTCTGGTGCTGACGTGGCGGTGTCGAGCAGACCAGACAGCGTTCCTGGAAGAACTGACGAGTCGTCATGAAGCAACCAGATCCAGTCGGTACGTGGCAGCGACTCGAGCGCCAGTCGTACGGCGTCGCCGAAACCCGTTCCGGACGGAGCGATCGAAACGCGTCCGGCGCCGAACGAGTCGCGGAGCAGGTCGGCACTGCGGTCTGTGGACGACACATCGACGACCTGCCACGCGGTCGGCGCAAAGAACATCGAGCCGAGCGAGGCGATGACCTTGGGCAGCCAGGTGGCGCCGTTGTGGGACACCAGAACCGCCGCCACAGTTGGCGGCGCATCCAGCCAATGACGCGTCGTCTGAGTCTCGTCCACAGCTAGCGACCCTAGGGCATACCTGGCACATCCACACGACGCCCGGTCGCCGCCGCATCCCGCCTGACGGCGTTGTCGGTCCTCGCTAGACAACGCCCGGTATGGCTTCGGCCCTCCGCCTTGTCATACGGGCGCGGAAGCCGCCCGCATCGTCGCACGGATGTACCAGGCACGCCCTAGTGGACGAGCTTAAGCGGAGGTCAGGCTCGCTTCTTGAGCTTGCGCCTCTCGCGCTCGGACAGACCGCCCCAGATGCCGAACCGCTCATCATGGCCAAGGGCGTACTCG
>JAKFCR010000233.1:0-12248 GCA_036676545.1 Aeromicrobium sp.
TTCGGTGTCGAGAGCAAAGTCGTCCTGTCCACCCTGAAAGACATGGGTGAGTACGTGAAGTCGGCTTCCTCGACCGTCGAAGCGCCCGTCGTACGCCGCCTCACCGAAGAACACGGTGAAGCGTTGCGCGCCCAAGGTGCCAAAAAGTCCGGTGGCAAGGCCGCCGCCAAGAAGGCCGCCCCCGCCAAGGCCGAAACGCCTGCTGAGGATGCGCCTGTCGCAGAAGCGCCCGCGCCTGCTGCCGCCAAGCCTGCTGGGCCCACGCCCGGCCCGCGAGTCGTCGCTGAGCCCGAGCCTGAGCCCGAGCCGGTCGCTGAGGCGCCGGTCGAGGCTCCTGCCGCCGCAACGGAGACCCCCGCGGCCCCGCGTCCCGGTGGCGCGCCCAGCCCCGGCCCCCGTGCGCCTGGCGCAGGTGGAGCACGCCCCGGCAACAACCCGTTCTCATCGACGCAGGGCATGCAGCGCTCCGCCCCGCGTCCCCCCGCAGCACGCGAAGGTGGTGCAGCGGCAGCACCGGCAGTTCCCGGCATGCCTCGCCCCAACCCCGCGATGATGCCGCGCCAGTCCGGCCTCGGCGGCCCTCCGACGAGCCGTGACCAGGCCCGCGGTGGACCCGGCGGCGCCCGCGGTGGACCCGGCGGAGCACCCGGTCGCGGTGCGCCCGGTGGCTACCAAGGCCGTCCAGGTGGTGCACCCGGTGGCGGAGGCGCTCCCGGACGCGGTGGACCCGGCGGAGCACCCGGTGGCGGTGGAGGATTCGGTCCTCCGCGCAGCGGTGGCGGTCCTGCCGGTCGCAACACGCGTGGTGGCACACAGGGCGCATTCGGTCGCGCCGGCGGTCCCGTACGTCGTGGACGCAAGAGCAAGCGCGCGAAGCGCCAGGAATACGACCAGATGCAGGCTCCCGCCATCGGCGGAGTCCGCGTACGCAAGGGCGACGGCGAGAACGTACGCCTGACCCGTGGCTCGTCGCTGAGCGACTTCGCCGAGAAGATCGGCGCAGACTCCGCGTCGCTCGTCGAGGTGCTGTTCCACCTCGGTGAGATCGTCACGGCCACTCAGTCGGCCAATGACGAGACGCTGCTGCTGCTCGGTGAAGAGCTCAACTACAACGTCGAGATCATCTCGCCCGAAGACGAGGACCGCGAGCTTCTCGAGTCGTTCGACCTCGAGTTCGGTGAGCATGAGGGCGACGACAAGGATCTCGCTCCGCGTCCGCCGGTCGTGACCGTCATGGGTCACGTCGATCACGGTAAGACCAAGCTCCTTGACGCTCTGCGCAACGCCAACGTCGTCGACAAGGAGGCTGGTGGCATCACGCAGACCATCGGTGCCTACCAGGTCGCAACCGAGGTTGATGGCACCGAACGTCGCATCACTCTGATCGACACCCCGGGTCACGAGGCGTTCACCGCCATGCGTGCTCGTGGTGCGCAGGCGACCGACATCGCGATCCTCGTGGTCGCAGCCGACGACGGTGTGATGCCGCAGACGGTTGAGGCGCTCAACCACGCCAAGGCTGCCGGTGTCCCGATCGTGGTTGCCGTCAACAAGGTCGACAAGCCTGACGCCGACCCGACCAAGGCACGCGGTCAGCTGACCGAATACGGACTGGTTCCGGAGGAGTACGGCGGCGACACGATGTTCGTGGACGTCTCGGCCAAGGCCGGCACGGGTCTCGACGCTCTGCTCGAGGCGGTCATCCTCACGGCTGACGCATCGCTTGACCTGCGCGCCAACCCCGACCAGAACGCCGAGGGTCTCGTCATCGAGGCGCACCTCGACCGTGGTCGCGGTCCCGTCGCAACGGTTCTCGTGCATCGCGGAACGCTCAAGGTCGGCGACTCGATCGTCGCTGGTCCGGCGTTCGGCCGCGTACGAGCCCTGCTCGACGAGCATGGCGAGAACATCGAAGAAGCGACCCCGTCGCGTCCTGCTCTGGTGCTCGGTCTGACCGCAGTGCCTGGTGCTGGCGACAACTTCATGGTCGTCGCCGATGACCGTCTGGCTCGCCAGATCGCCGAGAAGCGCGAAGCACGTGAGCGCAACGCCCTCCTGGCGCAGCGCAGTGGTCGCCGTACGCTCGAGGACTTCATGTCCTCGCTCGAGAAGGGCGAGACCGACGAGCTGCTCCTCATCCTCAAGGGTGATGGTTCAGGTTCGGTCGAGGCTCTCGAGGATGCGCTCGCACAGATCGACGTCGGCGAAGGTGTCGCACTGCGCGTCATCGACCGCGGTGTCGGTGCGATCACGGAGACCAACGTCATGTTGGCTGCCGCGTCCAACGCCGTCATCATCGGCTTCAACGTCCGCCCGCAGGGCAAGGCGACGGAGCTGGCTGACCGCGAAGGCGTCGAGATTCGCTACTACTCGATCATCTACAACGCGATCGAGGAGATTGAGGCATCGCTCAAGGGCCTGCTCAAGCCGGAGTTCGAAGAGGCGCAGCTCGGTACCGCCGAGATCCGCGACATCTTCCGCTCCAGCAAGATCGGCAACATCGCCGGTTGCATGGTCACGGGTGGCGTCATCAAGCGCAACGCCAAGGCACGCCTGCTTCGCGACAGCGCCGTCATCACCGAGAACCTCGATCTCGGCAGCTTGCGTCGTGAGAAGGATGACGTGTCCGAGGTCCGCGAGGGCTTCGAGTGCGGCATCGTGCTCAAGGGCTACAACGACATCAAGGTCGGCGACGTCATCGAGACCTACGAAATGCGTGAGAAGGTCCGGGCCTAACCATGGCAGGACCTCGCAACGCCAAAGTTGGTGACCGCATCAAGGTGGTCGTCGCACAGATGCTGGAGCGTCGGGTCAAAGACCCGCGCCTCGGCTTTGTGACGATCACCGACGTCCGGATGACCGGCGACGGCCAGCAGGCCTCGGTGTTCTACACCGTCATGGGTGACGAGACGGCCCGGGCTGAGACTGCGGCGGCGCTCAAGAGCGCCACCGGTCTCATCCGGTCCGAAGTCGGCAAGCAGCTCGGTACGCGGATCACCCCGTCGATCGACTTCTACCTCGACGCAGTGCCCGAGACGGCCAAGGAGATCGAAGATCTGCTCGCCAAGGCCAAGGCTGCCGACGACGCTGTCGCCGCGCAGTCGGCCGGGGCGACCTATGCCGGCGATGCCGACCCGTACAAGAAGCCGCACGAGGACGAGGCCGACTCCGAGTGACGGAGTCAGGTCTTGTCATAGTCGACAAGCCAACCGGTTGGACCTCGCATGACGTGGTCGGCCGTATGCGTCGCCTCGCGGGCACCCGCAAGGTCGGTCACAGCGGCACCCTCGATCCGATGGCCACCGGCGTTTTGGTTCTCGGCATCAATCGGGCCACTCGGCTGTTGGGTCATCTGACTCTCGCCGACAAGGAATACTTCGCCACGATCCGGCTCGGTCAGTCCACCGTGACCGACGATGCCGAGGGCGATGTCGTCGAGACGACGTCGGCCACGCACCTGGACGAAGACGCTGTACGCGCTGCGTTGCCGCCGCTGACCGGCGACATCGAGCAGGTCCCGTCATCCGTGTCGGCGATCAAGGTCGACGGTGTGCGCTCCTACGCCCGCGTACGTTCAGGCGAAGAGGTCACTCTCAAGCCGCGGCCCGTCACGGTCTCGGTCTTTGAGGTCGTGGGATCGCGGCATGAGGGAGAGTCCTTCGACGTCGACGTACGCGTCGTGTGCTCCAGCGGCACCTACATCCGCGCGCTTGCCCGCGATCTCGGCTCGGCACTAGGTGTCGGTGGCCACCTCACGGCATTGCGTCGTACGCGGGTCGGTGGGTTCGCCATCGACAGCGCCAGCACCCTCGAAGAGCACGAGAAGAAGCTCACGGTCGTACCTCTCGATGACGTTGCGCGAGCGAGCTTCGCGACGTACGAGCTCACGGCAGAGCAGGCGACCGACGTGACGTTTGGGCGTGCTCTGCCGGGCTTGGATCTCGGTGCACCCGGGCCAGTTGCGGTGTTCGCGCCAACCGGGGCATTCCTTGCGTTGTACGAGCAGCACGGCGCGGATGCCAAGGCCGTCGCAGTGTTCGTCTAGGGTTTCGATCCATGAGACTCAGGGCCCGCACGATCCTTCGCCGCGGGTTCTTGGCCATGGTCACGCTGCAGTTCCTGACCATCGGAACGCTGATGGTCATCACCAAGGTCCGCAAGATCATTCGAGGTCGTGCTGCGACGCCGTTCCCGGTCACCCCGCCGCGACCCATTCCGATCGGTGATCAGGGGACCGCCACGGCCTTCACGTATGGCGCTGACCTGTACGAGGACATGCTCGCCGCGATTGACGCTGCGCAGGACCGCATCCTGTTCGAGACCTACATCATCAAGGGCGATGCGATGGGCGAGCGCTTCAAGCAAGCTCTGATCCGCGCCGCCGACCGTGGCGTCGATGTCTATGTCGTCTATGACGCCTTCGCCAACCTCGTTGTACGGCCGAGCTTCCTACGGTTTCCGGCGCCGATCCACGTCCTGCGTTACCCGATCTACTCGGCCGGCTGGAAGGTCTTCAGCTTCCGCAGCTATGGACGCGACCACCGCAAGATCCTGGTCGTGGACCGGGCGGTCGGCTACGTCGGCGGGTTCAACATCGGCGCCCTGTACGCAACCGAGTGGCGCGACACGCACGTCAAGATCGTGGGCCCGTCGGTATGGGATCTCGACAATGCGTTCGTCGACTTCTGGAACCTGCGCGAAGACTTCGCGGCACCTCCGCTCGAACAGCTGGGGGAGGCGAGCTGGGAGCCACAGGTCCGCGCCCATCGCAATGTGCCACGGCAGTTGATGTTCCCGATTCGCGGGATGTACCTCGAGGCCATCGACCGAGCCAAGGACCGCATCTACATCACCGCCGCCTATTTCATCCCCGACCGCGACATCCTGCAGGGACTGATCGAGGCCGCGGGTCGGGGCGTCGACGTACGCATCTTGATGCCGGAGGTCTCCAACCACGCCGCGACCGACGTGCTGTCACGTGGCTTCTACGGCTCGCTGTTGCGTGGCGGCGTTCGCATCCTGCTCTACCAGGACTGGATGGTGCACGCGAAGACCGCGACGATTGACGGTCGCTGGACGACCATTGGCACCGCCAACATCGACCGTCTCAGCCTCACCGGCAACTACGAGATCAACATGGAATTTCTCGACGCCGGACTTGCCGCCGAGATGGAGACGATCTTCGAGAACGACTCCTCGATCGCCCGCGAGCTGAGCCTCGACGAGTGGGAGTCCCGGGCGTGGGTCTCTAGGGCGTGCGAGCTGATTGTGCGGCCGCTACGACCGCTGTTGTAGACGTCGGACTCCACGCCCGAGCAGACGCGGCGACGGCCATCCGGATGTCGGGTCGGACGATGCCGAACGACCTCTCGAACGACTCGAGCGCAGTGACGTCGAACCGATCAGTGCGGATGAATCCGAGACTTTCACGACTGGTCGGCACGGCACGACGCAGCCCTGGCACGGAGAGCGCGAATCGCAGGACACCGATCGGGACGTGGGCACGAACGCGTCGGCGGCCGGCTGTCGCGGCGATGAGATTGATCAGTTCACCCAAGCTGGGGGAGTTGTCGTCCAGAGCAAGCAGCTCGCGCCCCTTGGCGCGTGGGTCATCGATGGTGCGCGTGATGAGCGCCGCCAGATGATCGACGGTCACCAGGGGGAGCCAGTGGTGGCGCGATCCGGGAATGGCCGCCATACGTCCCGACTTCACTGTCGCGATGAGGTCGTACAGCGGTTGTCCTGCCGCGAGCTCGCCGGTGATGCTGTGCCCGCTCAAGGTTGCCGGGTGGATGGCCTGCCAGGCCACGCCCAGCTCGGTCGCGAGTACCACCGCGCGCGCATGGCTCTCTATCTTGCTCGCCTCGTACACGCCGGTCTTCGCCGCGATCGCGGCCCAGTCGATGTCATCGGGCCGGGCCAGGTCGATGCCGAGCTCGTCGAGGTGGGTCTGATTGGTCAGCATGTAGCCACCGATGAGCACGAGCCGCGCGTTGTGGCGAGCTGCGAGTCGTACAACGTCGAGGCTGCCATTCACGTTGGTCGCGCGAGCCACGTCGGGGTCGAGGTTCCATGCGAAGGATGCGCCGAGATGCACGATGACATCGGGGGAGACTGATTCCGTGAGCCCGAGTCCGGGTTGAGCGAGATCGCCGATCACGCAGGTCAGTCGGTCGGGATCGCCACCGCGTTCGGCCACCAGGTCGGACAGGGCGGCTGCTTGGGCGGGCCGGCGGATAAGGGCGATCACGTCGTGACCCGCCGAGGTCAGCGCTGGAACCGTCCAGCTCCCGATGAAGCCCGTGGCTCCGGTCAACATGACTTTCATGGCATCTCCTACGTCGTTGTATGACGACGGTAAAGTGTCGACCATGGTCTACAGTCAAGTCGGCGCATGAAGGTCGGCGAAGTCGAGCAACGTACGGGTCTGAGTCGCCACTCCCTGCGCTTCTACGAGCGACGCGGAGTCATCGCGTCTCCCGAACGTGGTGACAACAACTACCGCGACTACGACGAGTCAGTCATTGCCGAGCTCGAGTTCATCCAGAAGGCGCAGCCTCTCGGGTTCGGCCTGGCCGAGATCGCCACGATCCTCAGCCACATGCGTGACAGCTCGCTCAACTGCCTCGACGGGATGGCGTTGGTCGACGCCAAGTTGGCTGATGTCGAGCAGCGCATGCGAGAGCTGCATCTGGTGCGTCAGATGTTGACGAGCACGCGAGACGAGCTGCAGATCAGCGCTGAGGCTCACGGCCTGACCCTCCCGGAGTCGAGCCCCACCAATCCGTGACGGGCCGTATGGCAAAGTTTCCCCGTGATGATGTGGCGCGACACTGAGGGTGCAGCGACCAATCCGCGCACCTCACCCGCCGCAATCGCGATCGGCACGTTCGACGGCGTACACCGCGGTCACCAGCACGTCCTTGACCGCACCCGCGAGCTGGCCGATGGCGCACCCGTTGTGGCGGTCACATTCGATCCGCACCCTATGGCTGTGGTGCGCCCCGAACGAGAGCCGCGAAAGCTGACGACGCTGGAGCGTCGTGTGGAGCTGTTGCGCGAGCACGGTGCCGACGAGGTGCGTGTCCTTGCCTTCAGCGCGGAGATGTCGGGATGGTCGCCCGCAGAGTTCGTCGAGCGCGTGCTCGTGGACGAACTGCAGAGCAAGATCGTCGTGGTCGGCGAGAAGTTCCGGTTCGGCCACAAGGCCGCGGGCGATGTCGCGTTCCTCGAAACAGCGGGGGAGCAGCACGGGTTCCGCGCCATCGGCCTCCCTCTGATCGGCGACGGCGAGGTGCTCTCCTCGACCCGCGTGCGCAACCACATTGCTGCTGGCGAGCTCGTGGAGGCAGCAGTTGTTCTTGGACGGCCCCACGAGGTCAGCGGGGTCGTCGCACGCGGCGACCAGCGCGGACGCGAGCTCGGCTTTCCGACCGCCAACGTGCCGGTTGACGAGTCGTACGCGGTGCCGCCGGACGGCGTCTACGCGGGTTGGGTCGTCCGAGCCAGCAGCGAACGCCTGCCGGCGGCCATCTCGATTGGCACCAACCCCACATTCGATGGTGTCGAGCGCCGCGTGGAGTCGTATGTGCTCGACCGCACTGACCTCGATCTGTATGACGAGCTGATCCGGGTCGAGCTCGTTGATCGACTGCGCGGAATGGTGAAGTACGACGGCATCGAACCGCTCATCGAGCAGATGAACCAGGACGTCGTGGACGCTCGCGCACGGCTCGCGCCGTAGCGACTACTTCGTGAGGTATGCCGCCAAGAACTTCGCCACGGCACGCATACCCGCCGCGTTGGGGTGGAGTCCCATTCCAACGCCGTCGACAGTTTCTATGCCGGTGACCCAGGCTCTGTCGCCGTCGCAGGATTGGTGTCCGGCCCCTCGCTTTGCAAAGGAGACGAACTCGACGTCTGCTCGCTTGGCCGCCTTCTTGAATGTCCGCTCTATCGCAAGCAGTCCGGCACGGGCCGGGGCGACTCGTGCTGGATCAAGATCGGCCATGACGCAACCACCATCCTGGGGGAGGACGGGCAGGTAGCCGACCAGCACAACGCGGGCCTTGGGCGCTTTCGCCTCGATGCGCTTGAGGGCGGATGCCAATCGTGTGGCGGTCCGTTTCAGGATCGGGTCCAGCTTGGTGTCAATGAACGCCGAGCAGCCCTCTGCGCCGTACTTCTCAAGCAAACAAAAAACGAGGATTCCAGTCCACGCCCCACCGTCGTTCGCGCCCATACTGACAGTCACCAGATCGGTGTCAGGCGTGACAGCGTCGAGCATGGCACCGGGCACCTGGCTGGTAATCGGCCGCATTTTGGTGATGTCGTCGGTCCTGGCGGCGGTGCAGCTGACATCGCGTACCGAATTGATCTTCAGTTCCTTGGCCAGCAAGGCGGGGTAGTTCTTCTTGGCGCGCGCACACAACCCAGAGCCGGGGTCCATCGGGTGGATACCGGGTCCTGCAGTGTTCGAGTCGCCTATCGCGACGTACGAGCTGAACGCACCGTGCGGCTTCTCGACCCTCGGTGTCGGCCCACCGTTGGCGCAGGCGGCCGTGGAGAGGAGTCCGGCTATCGCCAGCACAAGGAGAAGTCGACGGGCCACGGCATGAGGTTACCGGTGCGCCGGGTCGGGGCTAACGCTTGAGGTGGTCCGCCACGGCCTTTGCCACGGCGCGCATTCCGGCCGAGTTGGGATGGAGGAGAGCACCATCGCCCGGTACTGCTTTAAGGCCGGTGACCCACGCCTGGTCGCCGTCGCACGAGACGTGACCGTCGCTTGCGGTCGCCATTGAGACGTACTCGACGTCAGAACGCTCGGCACCGGCTCTCATGGCCTCGTCCAGCGCTTCCCACGCTGCTGCCGCTGGTTCGATGCGCGTGTCCGCCAGCCCAGGTATGGCGCAGCCACCGGGGTCGGGAAACAGCCGGAGGTAGCCAACCATGACGATGCGGGCTTGCGGTGCCTTTTCGTGGATGCGTTCGAGGGTCGTCGCAATGCGATCAGTGGTCCGCTCCAGAATCGGCTTCAGACTGGTGTCGGCGAATGAGGAGCAGGCGCTGTCGGAGGCGTACGCGCCGCCCAGGCACGCCAGGACCATCCTGGTGTACGCGCCTTCGTCGTTGCCGCCGATGCTGATGGTGACCAGTTCTGTGTCGGCCGAAAGTGCATCGATCTGTGCTGCCATCGGCGTTCCGTCAGATGCAACCTTGGGGTTGAGGATGTCGGCGGAAGGTGCGCCGCTGCAGCTGACGTCTTTCATCTCTCGCGTTTTGAGCTCAGCGGCGAGCAGCGCCGGCCAGTTGTTCGCGGAGCGCAAGCACAGCTTTCCCGTCGGGCTTGTTGGACTGATGCCCGGTCCGGCGACGGACGAGTCACCCAGGGCTACGTACGAGTCGAATGTGCTCTTCGCTTCGGGTGCTGGTTCGTCATTCGAGCACGCGGTCGTCACGAGGAGGGCAAGGGCGGCCAGAGATACTCCGACAAGTCGAGCGCGAGTCATGCCGCCGAGGTTAACCGGCGGCCCAAGTCCTCCAGGCGCGCTGGGCTACCGCTTCTTCGCCGTGTAGAGCAGGTACTCCCATTCCATCGGTCCGCTGCTGACACCGTGACGCTCGGCGAGCTCGGCGAGCTCGCGATCCAGCGAAGCGGCGCGCTCGGCGTCGTCACCGATGAACGAGTAGACCGAGATGGTCGGCCCATAGAAGTCCTTGAAGAAGTCGCGGAACTCCTCGGCCGTGCTGAATGTGTCGATCGCTATCGTCTGTCGCTTGGCCACGACCTCGGTCACCCGGTCACCGAACAGCTCGGCCACGTGGGCTTCGTTGCCCCACAGCGGTGGCGGCTGCGCGCCCGGAGGTGGCGGCGGAGCGTACGGCTTCATGACGCCGAACATCTGGCCGATAAAGCCCTCGGGTGTCCAGTTGATGAGCCCGATCGATCCGCCTGGACGCAGCACGCGGATGAGCTCGTCGGCGCTTGCTTGATGGTGCGGAGCGAACATGATGCCGACGCACGAGATCGCGACATCGAACTCGTCGTCGGCGAACGGCAGCGCCTCAGCGTCAGCCTCGCGCCACTCGAGCGTTACCCCCTCGGACTCGGCCTGGATGCGGCCCTTCTGGAGCAGCTCGGGTGTCAGGTCGGACGCGACCACGTCGGCTCCGGTCCTGGCGGCAGGGATCGAGACGTTGCCCGAACCAGCGCCGATGTCGAGCACTCGGTCGTCGGACGTGATCCCCGCGGCCGCCACGAGCGTGGGGCCAAATGCCGAGATGACATCCGCCGCGACGGATGCGTAGTCGCCCGACGCCCACATGGCGCGATGCTTGGCCTTGATGTCTGGTGCAGCGGTGTCACTCATGATCGATCTCCCTGTGGTGTGGTGATGATCCGAGATTGCACCCGTAGCGCACGACGATCCAGTCACAGATCTGGACCGGTTCGGCGGTCCACGATCTGTACTGGCGCCGACGCGGATCCCGCGGTCTACTACTGACATGGGGGAGTCACATGACAGGAGACACGCATGACGTCGTACGGCCAGTTCTGTCCGGTCGCGAAGGCAATGGAGCTGCTCGACGAGCGGTGGACCCTGCTCGTCCTGCGGGAGATGCTCGCCGGCAGCACCCACTTCAACGACCTGCGACGTGGCAATCCCAAGATGTCGCCGACGCTTCTCTCCAAGCGCCTGCGCACGCTCGAGCGTGCGGGTGTGGTGCAGCGTTCGGTGGAGGACGGCCGTACCAACTACACGCTGACCGCATGTGGCGAGGAGCTCCGCGGTGTTGTCGAGGCGCTCGGCGCCTGGGGCGTGCGCTGGATTGGGGAGCTCGGCGAGGAGGACCTCGACCCGCACCTGTTGATGTGGGACATGCGGCGCAGTGTTCCGGTCGACACCTGGCCCGAGAGCCGCACCGTCGTCGCCTTCGAGTTCACCGACGTCGAGCCCAAGGCGGCCCGGTGGTGGCTGTGCGCCAGCGGGGGAGAGACCGACATCTGTGACTACGATCCCGGGTTCGACGTCACGGTCACGGTCGCGATCGGTCTGCGTACTCTCACCGAGATCTGGCGGGGTGACATCTCGTGGCAACAGGCCATCAAGGATGAGCAGGTCGAGCTCACCGGATCCAGCACCGCTGTGCGGTCCGTGCCCGGGTGGTTGGGGCAGATGGAGCTGGCCTCAGTTCCCCGACTGGATTCGCAGTTGGCGTACTCCCGCTGATACCCTGAATGTTGCCGTGTAACGGCCACGGATTGATAGTGCCCCGGTGGACAAGCCCGAGCGCGCCGTGCAACGAAACCCTCAGAGGAGAAAAGTGTCAAAGAAGACTGCTGCGCCCACGGTCGCAGACCTGCCCAAGGACGAAATCATCAAGCAGTACGCGCTCAAGGATGGCGACACCGGATCCCCTGAGGTCCAGATTGCGCTCCTCACGGGCCGCATCTCGCACCTGACCGGTCACCTGCAGGAGCACAAGCACGACCACCACAGCCGTCGTGGTCTGCTCCTCCTCGTCGGCCAGCGTCGTCGTCTGCTCAACTACTTGCAGAACAACGACATCGAACGCTACCGCGCGCTCATCGAGCGTCTCGGCCTGCGCCGCTAAGACCCCCGGGGGCGGTCACTTCACCTGAAGTGACCGCCTTCTTCAAAACTGCACACAGATACACCCATGACGAGTAGCACCGGCAGACGCGTTCGGTCCTCGGTAGTGGCCCTCGGATCCGCCCCGCGGCTCCCGCAGGCCTCGATCGAAGACCGACAGAGTTTCACCGCCGGCACGCAGCTCGTCCCAATGAGCAGGCTTTGACCTGCGGAAGGGACTTCCATGTCGGAACCCACACTCCATACCGCTGAGACTGTCATCGACAACGGCAGCTTCGGCAAGCGCACCATCCGATTCGAGACGGGCATCCTCGCCCAGCAGGCCGCCGGTTCGGTCTCCGCTTTCCTCGATGACGACACCATGCTTCTGTCGGCCACCACGGCTGGCAAGCACCCCAAGGACCAGTTCGACTTCTTCCCGCTGACGATTGACGTCGAAGAGCGTATGTACGCCGCGGGTCGCATCCCGGGCTCGTTCTTCCGTCGCGAAGGTCGTCCGTCCGAAGACGCCATCCTGACCTGCCGCCTGATCGACCGCCCGCTGCGCCCGACCTTCAAGAAGGGTCTGCGCAACGAGGTCCAGGTCGTCATCACGGTCCTGGCACTCAACCCCGACACCCCGTACGACGTTCT
>JAKFCR010000234.1:0-5527 GCA_036676545.1 Aeromicrobium sp.
TCTCCGCCGACGTCTCGAGTGCCATACGCACACCCTAGGGGGATGGAACGACAGCGCGACCCCTCACGGTGATGAGGGGTCGCGCTGGTTGGTGATGCGAATCAGGGGCGGCGTACGACGTATCCGCTGCTCCAGATCTTGTGCTTGCCGACGCGGGTGCCCGAGCGCTGGGCCTCCCACATCTTGCCGTCACCGGCGTAGATCGCCGAGTGGTAGGCGCGACCATTGCTGATGAAGATCAGGATGTCGCCCTTCTTCTTCTTGCTCTTCGCGATGTGCTTGCCCTTGAGCTGAGCTCCGGACGTACGGCCAATCTTCTTGCCGGCCTTCTTGTAGACGTACTGGACGAGTCCAGAGCAGTCGAAGGAGCCCGGGCCGTTGGCGCCGTACTGGTACGGGTCGCCCTTCTGCTTGGCAGCCCACTTGATGACCTTCTGGGCGCGAGTCGCCTTCGGCTTCGGCTTGGGCTTCGGCTTGGGCTCAGCCGTCTCGGTTGGAGTGGGCTTGGGCTTGGGCGTCTCGGTCGGCGTGGGCGTCGGTTTCGACGACCCACCGAGGAGAGTTGAGAGGAGGCTCGGTGATTCGTCGGCCGATGCCGGCCCGGCGAGACCCACGAACACGATGGACGATGCCAGCAGAGCGCAGGCGAGGGTGCGTGTTGTGTTGCGCATGGATACCTCAAGCACGCTTGCGAAAGATGACCTGTCGGGTTCAGGCGCGAGGTTGCCTGTCGATATCGATTCACCCCAAGGCTCCGAGGAGCCGCACTGCCGGGTCTTCCGTGCCCATCACTGGTTCGATTTTCTGCGGTCCTGATGGGCCTCAGCGTGGCCGCAGGTTGACCCCGGGGGAGGGTCGACGGGCCTAGACGTTACCGGCGTGACAGCGAATTCTGGGCCTTTTTGCGGTCATATGGAGCGTGATCTGCATCGCAGGAATTCGGCTTTCCGGGGTCGCCTAGGATGGAGTCATGACTGAAGTGTCGCTCGGTATGCCAGCTGTTGGTGGCAGCGTTCTGCTCGCTGACCCACGCGGCTACTGCGCCGGAGTTGACCGTGCAGTGATCACGGTCGAGAAGGCTCTCGATCTCTATGGCGCACCGGTCTACGTACGCAAGGAGATCGTGCACAACAAGCACGTCGTCAACAACCTGCGTGACCGTGGGGCGATCTTCGTCGAGGAGCTCGACGAGGTGCCCGAGGGCGCAACTGTCGTCTTCTCGGCCCATGGCGTCTCGCCGATGGTGCACGAGGAGGCCGCCGAGCGCAGCCTCAAGACGATCGATGCCACCTGCCCGCTGGTGACCAAGGTGCACCACGAGGCTCGCCGCTTCGCCAGCGAGGGCTACAGCATCCTGCTGATCGGGCATGAAGGTCACGAAGAGGTCGAAGGCACCGCAGGCGAGGCGCCGGACCACATCACGCTGGTCCAGACTCCTGAAGACGTCGACTCGCTCGAGTTCCCCGAAGGCACCCGCCTCTCCTGGCTGTCGCAGACGACGCTGAGCGTCGACGAGACGATGGAGACCGTACGCCGCTTGCGCCAGAAGTTCCCACAGCTCGAAGATCCGCCAAGCGACGACATTTGCTACGCGACCCAGAACCGTCAGGTCGCGGTCAAGGAGATTGCCAGGAACGCCGATCTGGTGATCGTCGTCGGCTCGGCCAACTCCTCCAACTCCGTACGCCTTGTCGAGGTCGCCCTCGAAGCCGGTGCCAAGGCCTCCTACCGCATCGATGACATCTCCGAGATCGACGAGTCGTGGCTCGACGGCGTCGAGAACGTCGGCGTGACGTCGGGTGCGTCCGTGCCAGACGACCTGGTCCAGGAAGTGTTGGCCTATCTCGCCGAGCGCGGCCACCCCGGTGCCGAGGCCGTACGCACTGCCGATGAGAGCTTGATCTTCGCCCTGCCGCCTGAGCTCCGCAAGGACATGAAAACCGCAGGAATGCCGTACAAGTAGGGCAGCTCGCAAGGAGTCGGGTGACAGACTCATCCCGTGGAAACTGCGCTGACCCTGGTCACCCTGCTGTCGATCGCCGTGGCGGTCAGCGCTGCGGCCGGCCGTCTCGGCCTGCCCGCACCGCTGGTCCTGATCGTGGTCGGCATCGCGGGGTCCTACCTGCCGTTCGTGCCTGACTACGAGCTGACTCCCGAGCTGGTGCTCGTCGGTCTGTTGCCCCCGCTGTTGTACGCCGCGGCGATCCAGACCTCGCTGGTCGACTTCCGCGCCAATCGCAGGCCGATTGCGCTGCTCAGCATCGGGCTGGTGCTGTTCACCACAGCCGGCGTCGGCGTGTTGGTGTGGTGGCTGCTCGACGTACCGCTGGCTGTCGCGCTCGCCCTCGGTGCGGTAGTCGCTCCACCCGACGCGGTCGCCGCAACGTCGATTGCCCGCCGTGTGGGGTTGCCGCGCCGAGTCGTCACGATCCTCGAAGGCGAAAGCCTCGTCAACGACGCCACTGCGATCGTCACCCTGCGCGCGTCGATCGCCGCGATCGGCGGAACTGTGAGTGTGTGGGAGGTCGGGGCGAGCTTCGTGCTCTCGGCGATCGGCGGCGTGCTCGTCGGTCTCGTGGTGGCGATTGTCGTCGGCAAGATCCGCAAGCTGATTCAGGACGATGTCACGGACGTCGCGGTCTCGCTGCTGACGCCGTGGATCGCCTATCTCCCTGCCGAGGAGATCCACATCCCCGGCGTGGATGGCCACCCGTCAGGTGTTCTCGCCGTGGTGGTCGCCGGCATCATCCTCGGCCACAAGTCGCCGCTCATCCAGTCGGCGTCGTCGCGACTGTTCGAGCGTACGAACTGGGCGACCATCTCGTACGTCCTGGAGAACGCCGTCTTCCTGCTGATCGGCTTGCAGGTGCGCTCGATCGTCGATGATCTCGGCGAGAGCACCGTCTCGGGCACGCGCATCGCGGTGTCGTGCGCCGTCGTCCTCGCGGCCGTGATCCTGCTGCGCATCCTGTGGGTGTTCCCAGCGACATATGGCGTACGCATGATCCCGAAGATCCGGGACGCAGAACCGCGACCATCTCCTCGAGTCGTGTTCCTCGTGGCGTGGACCGGTATGCGAGGAGTCGTCACGCTGGCTGCCGTGTTCCTGCTGCCTGCGGATACCGAGAAGCGCGAGGTGCTGGTCCTGATGGCTTTCGTCGTCACGGTCGGAACGCTGCTCATCCAAGGACTGACGATCCCGACGCTCGTTCGCCTGCTCAAGGTGCCGGGGCCTGATCGGCATGAAGACCATCTGCAGGAGGCAACGGTCTATCAGGCAGTGGCCGACGAGGGTATGAAGTTCCTGGACGAAGAGGTTGAGGGCACAGTCTCCGACTCGGTCATGCATCGTCTGCGCGAGCGCGCCACGGATCGTACGAACGCGGTGTGGGAGAGGCTCGGCGGTTCGGCGACGCCCAGCGCGCAGTACTCGCGACTGCGCGCCGCGATGCTCGCCCGCGAACGCGACGAGCTGCTGCGCATACGCGCTCTCGGCAGCGTCGACCAGTCCGTCTTGGCTCGCGTCATGAATGCGCTCGACGTGGAGGAGTCGATACTTGATCGCATGTACGAAGACGAGACCACGGCCAACCGGGAGACCGAGCTGAGGCCGACGTACGAGCAGGGCGGTCCCTGTGAGCATCTCGCCGAGGCGGTGGTCGTACCGACGCCGGTGACTCCGACGGGGTGTGAAGAGTGCCTTCGGGATGGCCACGATTGGGTGCACCTGCGCCTCTGTATGGAGTGCGGCCACGTCGGTTGTTGTGACTCGTCGCCGAACACGCATTCCACCAAGCACTTCCAGGAGACTGGTCATCCCGTGATGCGCAGCTTCGAACCGGGTGAAGCGTGGCGCTGGTGCTACGCCGACGAGGTGCTTGGCTGAGGGTGCTTCGGCCCTGTGATGATGCGCAGGGCGATGATGCCGAGTGCAAGGCCGTGGCCCACGACCAGGGTCTTGCCATGGTCGATCGTGGACGCGATGAGTCGACCGATGAAGCCGGCATCGTCAGCCAGCCCTTGGACCTGGATCGCATCAGACCAGAGCATCGACACCACGGCGAGGGCGCCGATCAGGAGGGCCGGCGGAAACACGCCCGCCTGGAACAGTGACTCGAGGTCGACAGCCATCGCCACGGTCACGACGATCAGCACGAAGCCGAGCGAGAACAGGAACCCCAGTCGTCCGTCGGCCAGGTCGAGACCGATCAGGGTGACCATGGCGATGATCGCGAAGCGAATCGCCTGACGAGCGCTCAGATCGTGTCCTGCACGCTGTGGGCGTGAGGGCGACTCGACCGGGTGCGCGTCCATACCTTCATCATGCGCCGCTGCGCTGACACATTGGGGGAGGCGGACTGATAGGAACGACACGTGGGAATCATCGAGACGGAGCGCTTGACCCTCCGTCCGTTCACGCACGACGATGCGGAGCGGGTTCTCGACATCCACAGCCGGCTCGAAGTCGTCCGCTGGCTGAGCGACCCGCCGTTCGTGCTGATGGCTGATCTCGATGAGGCCTGCGCCTGGGTCGACAAGTGGAACACGGGTGACGTGAGCCCGACCAGCTGCGGACTGGCGATCGAGGTGCGCGAAACCGGCGTGGTCGCCGGGACCGCCATGATCACGAAGGTGCCCTATCCGATCAACGACGAGCGGCAGGTCGGCTGGCATTTGCACCCTGACTCGGTGGGGTTCGGCTACGCGACCGAGGCAGCCGTACCGCTGATCGACCGTGCGTTCGCGGCAGGACTCGACGAGATCTGGTGCGGGATGTATCCCGACAACGAACCTTCTGCGGCAGTGGCCACGCGGATCGGTCTGGTCGACCGCGGCATCGTTCCGGACCCCTGGTACATCGGCTACTCGCACGTGTTCAGCGCAACGGCCGAAGAGTGGGCGAACCGGTGATCGAGACAGAGCGCCTGATCCTGCGCGCCTACACGCACGACGATGCCGAGCGGCTGTTCGACATGATGCGCCGCATCGAGGTGGCCCAGTGGAGCGGCGAGGGCATACCGATGAAGACGATCGACGAGGCTCATGCCCGCATCGATCGGATGCCGATCCGTGCCGGGGATCGGCCCGAAGCCGGTGTGTTCGCAGTCGAACGCAAGGACACCGGAGTCGTGGCCGGCATGGCGGTGCTCGCGCCGATTCCCGCTAGCAAGGATGTTGATCGCTCAGACATGGAGATCGGATGGCATCTGCACCCCGACTCGTGGGGCCATGGCTTCGCCACCGAGGCGGCGACGGCGTTGGTCGCGCGGGGATTCGCGACTGACCTGACCGAGCTCTACGCCGTGACGAAGCCCGCCAACGGACCCTCTCAGGCGGTCTGCCTGCGCCTCGGGATGGAGGACTTGGGCCTGCGCACGGACTGGTACGACCAGGAGCTCCGCGCCTTCTGTCTGAAGGCTCCGGGCAAGCCCGTAAAGTAGCCCCTTGTGGCTCTCTCCATCGGCATCGTCGGACTCCCCAACGCGGGCAAGTCGACCCTTTTCAATGCCCTCACCAAGAACAACGT
>JAKFCR010000235.1:0-12266 GCA_036676545.1 Aeromicrobium sp.
CAGCCCATGACCGTAGGCTGGTGCTCAATTCGAGATGGTCCCGCGTCACGCCGACCGGCATTGAGGGTCGCCTCCAAATCTAGAACGTGTTTCAATAATCATACCGAGGTTCGGCGTGGCTGCTTTCAGCAGCAGCCGTGGACAGGAGACGATGTCGCATGACCAGCGTGACGGAGGCAACTCCCGGCTCCAACGCTCAGCGTGAACGCCGCCGCCGCATTCTCGATGCCACGATCGCCCTTGCCGACTCTGGCGGGTTTGACGCGGTCCAGATGCGAGCAGTCGCCGACAACGCTGATGTCGCACTCGGCACGCTCTACCGCTACTTCCCGTCCAAGATCCATCTCCTGGTCACCGCCCTCGGTCGCCAGTTCGAGCGGGCCGAGGAGCAGTCTCGCAACCGCCAGGTTCCCGGCGACACCGCGCACGAGCGCGTCATGTACATCCTTGGCCACACCACCACAGCTCTTCAGAAGCAGCCCGAGCTCACCGAGGCTCTCACCCGCGCGTTCATGTTCGCCGACGCTTCAGTCGCCGACGAGATCCATTTCGTCGGGATGAAGCTGACCGCCATGATCACTCGGGCGATCGACGGCACCGACGAGAACCGTGAACCGACCGAAGAAGACACCGCGATCGTTCGCGTCATCAGCGACGTCTGGTTCACCGCACTCATGGGCTGGGTCACCGGCCGCACTCAGGCAGAGGACGTGACCAAGTCGGTCGACGTCGCCGTCCGCCTGCTGCTGCGCTGACATGGGCCACGTCGACCCGACCAAAGGGGTCTTCGCACAGTTCGCTGCCGACGACCGACCCGGACCGGTCCAGATGCTCAACCTCGTACGACTCCGCCACCAGGCGATCTACGAGGATGGCCGCGAATCCACAGGCCCCGAGGCGTACCAGGCGTACAGCCAAGAGAGCGGCCCGATCTTCCAGCGCCTCGGCGGCAAGATCATCTGGCAGGGACGATTCGAGCTGATGGTCATCGGTCCGGCCGAGGAGCGCTGGGATCACTGCTTTATCGCCGAATACCCCAGTGTCGCGGCGTTCGTCGAGATGGTTCGCGATCCGGGCTACCGCGAAGCGGTGAAGCACCGACAAGCGGCGGTCGAGGACTCGCGCCTGATCCGCCACGCCGCGCTTGCTGCCGGCAGTTTGTTTGGCCAGGCCCCGGACTAACTACGCCAGGTCGCTGTACGTGACCATCGACGTGCCGTAGCCCCTGAAGAAGCGCACGACCACACTGCTGGGCTTCCCACCGACCACGCATGATGCCGTCACTACCCGTCCGGACGCGATCAGCTTCGTCACTTCGCTGATCCCCTCGGACTCCAAGATCTCTCGGAGAGCCCTCTTGCGATTCCACCCGAGGTAGCGAGTCGCGCCGATGAATTGCAGCGACTGTATGACGCCGAGGATCCGGAACATCCGGGCGAACTGGCCGATCGCCGCGCTCAGATGGGCACGCGAGGGCTTCATCAACTGCCGGTAGACCGGCCGAGGCTCCCAGTGCGCCGCCATACGTCGAATCTTCAGCTCGCCGTCCTCGTACGCCGTCTCATAGAGAAGGTGAGCCGGTGTTCGCACGACCACGCCGGGGCGCACAGTCGTCACGATCGTTACATCGCGTACGACGTCGAAGCCATCAATCCAGTCATTGACGACCTCGAACTCAATCTCGTTGGGCGCGATGAAGGTGTCCCAGAACCGTCCGAGTCCGCCGGACTCCGAGGAACGGACTGGGCGCGACCCAACGGGATCCTCCACCACGTGCAGGCTCCCGAAGATGTCAATCCATCCGCCCTTGTCGCGCGCGGCGACATGCGCAGGCGACGACCTGACCAGGGCAAGCACTTCCGACCGGTCGGGCAGCATGCAGTCAGCGTATGTTGCCGCGCCCCGCGATCAGCGGGAGGTCGAGCGCGGTGACCCAGCCCGGAGGCAGGTCGTTGACGGCCGAGACGGCGTTGAGTGCACGCATACCCGTGGCGAGGCAGCCGGCGGTTGCGGCATCGCGGCCGCTCCCGTCGTCGAAGCGGAATGCGGTCTCCTGCGTGATCGACGGCGTGCCCTCGAGCTCGACGCGGTAGACGTCATCATTGGCTCCACGCGGCCAGTCAGGTGCGGAGTTCTCACCAACACGGTTGACGTGGCGCAGCTGGATGCGGGTCTCGCCCTTGTAGATGCCATTGATCGTGAAGTCGACGGCGGCGACACAGCCGGGCGCGATCGGCCCCTTGGCGCTCGGCACCTCGACGTCGGTGACCCACTTGTCGTACGTCGTGGTGATCTCGTCGAGCTCGATGCCGACGGCCTCGGCCATCATCGGGACGGTTGCGCCCCAGGCCATGACGAGGATGTCAGTGTGCTCCAGGAGCGCCTTCTCTCCCGGTTCACGACCGATGCCCATCTCGTCCTCGTAGTCGCCGAGGTAGTTGGAGTAGTCGAGGATCTCGAGAGCGCGTACGACCCGGACTTCCGAGGTGAGTCCCATCAGCGTCATCGGGAAGAGATCGTTGGCGAAGCCGGGATCGATGCCCGTGGTGAAGCAGGACGAGCCGCCGGCCTTGCAGGCTTCGGTGACCGGATCGATCCACATGTCGGGGTTCTGCTTCATGCCCGGCCAGACCCACGGGGTCATGGCCGTGGAGCAGACATCGACGCCTGCGCGAAGGAACGCGGTCATCACGCGGATGTTCTCGTCGGCGTACTGCGCCGTCGGCCCGTAGTGGACCAGCGCGTCAGGCTTCAGCGCGACGAGTGCATCGAGGTCGTCCGAGCAGAGGATGCCGACCGGATCGCGGCCGCAGAGCGTACCGACGTCTACGCCGACCTTCTCCGGGTTGCTGACGCCGACACCGACGAGCTCGAACTCCGGGTGGTCGAAGACCTCGTTGAGGACGAGCTTGCCGACGAAGCCTGTCCCCCAGACGACGATCCGCCTGCTCATGTGACAACCAGACCCTTGCCGGTGACGAGCGGAAGATCCAGCGCGGTGACCAAGCCGGGCTTGGCGCCGACAACGGCAGGCACGGAGTTGACCAGTCGCATCGCTGTCGCCTTGAGGCCAGCGGTGTTGTGGTCGCCGTCGGTGCCGAGCAGCTGGAGGTCGAGCGTGTAGTTGGGCTCGCCCTTGATCTCGACGCGGTAACAGCCGAGGCCTGCAGGCTGAGGCCAGTCAGGACCGATCTCGTCGTGCACGCGGGTGACATGCTCAAGCACGACGACCTGCTTGCCGTTGACGATGCCGCGGACCTCGAAGTGCAGTCCGGCGACGGTGCCCTCCTCGATCGTCCCGCAGTCGATGTCAAAGGTCTCGGTCGCGGGGAGGCGCTCATAGAACTCCTCGACGCTGTCGAGCTCGAGGCCCAGTCCGGCGGCGATCTGGTGGACGACGCTGCCCCACGCCATCGACAGGATGCCCGGCTGCAGAAGCATCGGTACGTGGTCCATCGGCATACCGAAGCCCATGACGTCGAAGACGATCATGCGCTGGTTGTACGTGTTGTAGTTGAGCACCTCAGAGCAGCGGACCTGGTCGATGCGCTCGCTGACGCTGGTCAGCACCAGCGGAAGCACATCGTTGGCGAAGCCCGGATCGACGCCGTTCACATACAGCGAGACACCGCCAGCGACGGCTGCCTTCTGCACGCCCTCGGCCATCCCGAGCGCCGGACCCGCGGGGAACTGCAGGAAGACCGGTCCACTCGAGACCACGTTGATTCCGGCCGCCAGTAGAAGCTCTAGGTCGGCGATTGCCTCGAAGAGTCGGTCGTCGGCCATGGCGCAGTTGACGACGCAGTCAGGCTTGAGGGCAAGGATCTCGTCGACGCTGTTGGTCGCGAGAACCCCGAGATCGCGGCCGAGACCAGCGAGCTGTCCGGCGTCCTTTCCGACCTTGTCGGGGTTTGACACCCACAGACCGACGAGCTCGAGATCGGGACGGGCGTCGATGCCGGCGATGGCGTGACGACCGACGTTTCCGGTACTCCATTGGACTACGCGCAGCTTGCTCATTCGGGTGCTCCTAGGTCGGGGAAGCCCATGTCGAGGTTGGGCTGATCAATGCCACCGTCGACTTCCAGCACCTTGCCGGTGAGGTAGCCGCCGGCGGGGCTGGCGAGGAACAGGACGGTGGCGGCGATGTCGTCGGGGTCACCGATGCGGCGCAGCGGAGTGTTGGACTCCATCTGTGCGGTCAGGCCTTCATCTCCGGTCACGAGCTCCAGAGCGGAGGTTGCAACCGAGCCGACGGCGATCGCGTTGACTCGGATGCGGGGTGAGAGATCACGAGCGGCGAGACGCGTCCAGTGCGCGAGGGCCGCCTTGGCCGTGCCGTACGCGAGGTAGCCACGACCACTGACGCGACCCATGACCGACGAGATGTTCACGACGGACGCGTCACCGTTCTTGAGCAGGTGCGGCAGTGCGGCACGCGTCAGGGCGTGGGCCGTGGAGACGTTGAAGTGGAACGCACCCTCGAGGGCGGCGACATTCGTACGCGCGAACTCCTTGGGCATCGAGCCACCCACGTTGTTGATCACCACGTCGAGGCGGCCGAACGTGTCGACGGCGGTCTGCGCGAGGGCAGCCACCTGGTCGAGGTCCTGCAGGTCGGCAGCGACGACGCGCGCCTTGCGACCGAGAGCTTCGATCTTGGCGGCAACCTCCTCGAGCTGGTCAGCCGTACGAGCGGAAAGGACAACATCGGCGCCGGCCTCAGCGAGGGCCAGCGCACTTGCGGCCCCAATCCCTCGGCCAGCTCCGGTGACGACGGCTACGCGGTCGTCCAGACGGAATCGTTCAAGCACCATGGCCGGGACATTAGCAGCAAACTAGAACACGTTCTAGTCTTGACGAGGCGACCCAAAGTCTCTACACCGCGCAATATGCTGCACGGGTGCAGGACTTCTCGCGGGACCTCATCGGCAACCGAGAGAACCTGCGAATCTCCGCCACCGACGTCGCCAACCACGACTCGTGCGGCGCATCGATGGCGTTGAAGATCCGGCCCGAGGTCAGCTCCGACAGGTGGCAGAGATCGTTCGGCTCGGAGAAGACGTTCATCCTCGGCGAAGTCGCACAGCTCGTACGCAGTGCTCACGTCGCTGACGAGGCTAACGACCCGGCCACCCTCACCCCATGGCTGCAGGAGCAGCTCGAGCGCCGCAAGATGCACCGGCTGCTGCGCCCGTTTGCCATGCGCGCCGTACCCAACATCCTGCAGGCCCACTGGGACCTTGAGGACGAGATCGGCGAGCTCCGCATGATCCGCGACAGCCCGTCGATCGGCCGACCGCCTCGGACCCTCAACGTCTGGGGACCGCTCTACAGCACCGAGTTCGGGATCCGCGAGGTCCGCCGCTACCGACTCGGGACTGCCCACGCCAAGCCGACCGAGGACGACATGCTCTGGGCACACACGGCGGCCCATATCGCGGCGACGTACGACGCGCTGCCGGCAGTCACCCGGGTTCGGGTCGTCGAGGTCGGCGCAGGCGACGGCAGCATCAGCGTCCTGTTCGACGGCAGTCCTGAGCAGGCGACGCAGGAGTACGACGCGCACGCGCGCGGCGTCGCTGGTGGGCTCGGCGATTTCGCGGACGTACGACCGGGGTTCGGCTGCAGCTCGTGCAAGATCGCCGGCATCTGCGATGCCCTCGTACCCATGCCTCGGATGCTCGGGCAGGACGCCAAGGGCTACGCATCTCGCTCGGTGGCGCCTTCGGATCTCGACCGCTATCGGGTCTGCCCAGCGCAATGGTTGCTCGCCTCGGACCTGCATCTGCCGCGGACGGACGAGTACACCGAGGCTCAGACTCGGGGGCTCCTGGTGCACGAATGGCTCGAGGCCGCGCACCTGCGATCGGTCGGCTGCACCGACGCCGACCTCCCCGAGCCCGGCACCAGCATGGGTCTTGCCCAAGGCGTGATGACTCCAGAGGAGTACGCCGTCGCGTACCCGTTCCTGCGCCATCACGTGTCGACCTGCCCACTTGGCGCTGACGCCGTCGAGGTGCTCGCCGTTGAAGAGTCGTCGTTCGGCTTCGACGTTGACGCCGATGTCGTCACGGTGACCAAGCCTGACCTTGTCTATCGGGTCGGCGACCGTCTGATCATCCGCGAGTTCAAGACCAGCAGCTCGCTGCCCAAGGGCGGAGCCGAGCAGGTCTACGGCCAGACGACGCAGATCTCGTTCCTGCTTTCGATGCTGTCGAGCGGCCTGAAGGATGCATACGGCGCGCAGGACGCGACCGTCGAGGTCGAGGTGCTGACACCCGACGGCAGCGAGATGTTCGCGTGGGATCTGGACGACGGTGACGTCCTCGAGATGGCCAACGAAGACCTGGCGTCGGCGGCGGGCCGCTGGCACTACGACTCGACCTGGGAGACCAACCCCGGCGAGCACTGCCTGTGGTGCCCGGTCAGTCAGTGGTGCCCCGACAGCGAGGCGTACCAGAAGACCGTCGGCGGCAGCGGCCCGATGCTCGATCCGATCGATGATCCACCGCCGCCGTTCTAGCCGGATCGAGCGCCTGCCACTCTTTCTCCATGAACTTGTCCATGTTCACCCTCGAGAACGACCAACTCGTTCCCGGTGACATTGCCCGAAGCATGTGGAGCCCAGACCAAATGCATGGCGTCGCCGTGAGTGGCGCGCTGGCGCGCGGTCTGGAGACCAAGCTGGCTGAGATCGGCCGTACCGACCTGGTTCCTGCGCGCTACACCGTCGACCTGTTCCAGCCCGCGAAGATGGCGCCCTGCACTGTTGTCACCGAGGTCATCCGCGAGGGACGGCGCCTCGCGCTGATCGATGCTGCCCTGATGCAGGGCGATGTCCGCGTTGCCCGCGCCAGCTGCATCTTCCTGCTGCCGACCGAGAACGCCGGCGGCATCGTATGGACCGCCGAGGACCACCCCGTACCACCGCCGCTCGACGTCGTACCGGTCAGTGACGAGCCGCGAGTGCCGTTCTTCAAGAGCGATGTCGACTGGTCGCAGTCGTTCCCCGAGCACCAGAACGCCGGCCGCAAGCAGACCTGGCAGGTCGGGCTGCCCGTCGTCGCCGGCGAAGCCGGTACGCCGTTCCAGTCCGTCGCGGCAATCGCCGACGGCACGAGCATGGTCGTCAACTGGGGCACCGAAGGCGTTCAGTACATCAACACCGACATCACCCTCGCGCTGGCCCGCAAGCCCGTGAGCTTGGAAGTTGGACTGTCAGCCACAGACCGCGTCGAGATCGACGGCATCGCCGTCGGAACCGCTGAGGTCTTTGACCGCGCCGGTCCGCTCGGCACCGCGATGGTCACGTCGCTGGCCAACGGCAAGCGTCCGGTCAGCTTCGAGAACATCGAGTACACCGACGAAGGCGATCGCGTCGACACCAACAGCTGACAGGTCAGCAGGTTCCGCCGGCACGCGCGATCGACTTGGCCAGCGGCAGGTTGGTTGACGAGTTGCCGACGCGTACGCGATAGCAACCTGGCTTGACGACCCAGCTGCCCTTCCAGATCGAGAAGGCGCGACGGTCGAGCGCAAGCGTGACGCGTGAGGTCTGTCCTGGCTTCAGGAAGACCTTGTCGAACGCCTTGAGCTGCAATGGCGGCTCACCGGCTGTGCTCGGGAACGTGACGTACGCCTGAGCGACCTCGGCACCGGAACGCGACCCGGTGTTGGTGACCTTGAAACTGACGGTCGCGCCGCTGCCGTTCGGAGTGACGCTGAGGCCCGAGAAGGCAAACGATGTGTAGGACTTGCCGTAGCCGAACGGGAAGAGCGGCTTGATGTTCTTCGCTTGGTACCACCGGTAGCCGATGAGGAGCTTCTCGCTGTAGGTGGAGCGCGGGATGCCGTCTGCTCCCGTCACGCCGGGGAACTGCTCGGGCGTACGGAGCGGGCCGTCAGCCACCTGCTTCGGGAAGGTGATCGGGAGCTTGCCGGAGAAGTTGGAATCGCCGAAGAGCAGGCTCGTGATCACATCGCCATCCACCTGGCCCGGATACCAGTTCTCGACGACAGCCTTGACCGAGTCGAGCCACGGCATGGCAAGCGGGCCACCGTTCTGCAGCACGACGATGGTGTTGGGGTTCGCTGCGGCCACGGCCTTCACCAACGCGTCCTGGTCGCCGGGAATGCCGAAGCACCTGCTCACCAGCCCCTGAAGGACTTCGAGGAAGGGATTGCAGTACGCCTGCCGAGGCTTGAGATCCGCCCGATCCTCGCCTTCGATCTCGGCGTTGCCGACGAATACGATGGCCGCGTCAGCGCCCTTGGCGGCCAGCCCGGAGAGCAGCGGGACGGCGCCGGTGTCGTACGTGACGGTGGTGCCGTTGACCGCTGCACGCTTCTTCAGCGCCGCCCTCGGCTCCGAGACGTCGGGGTGAAGACCGAAGACGGGCACGTGGTTGCTGCCGAAGCCCTGCGACGAGAGCTGCGCACCGAGCTTCGAGGCCGGCAGCCCGATGACCGCGATCTTCTTGGCTGTCGACTTCAGCGGGAGGATCTTGTCGGAGTTCTTGAGCAGCACCGAGCCCTCTGTGGCGATCTTCTTGCCCATCGCGAGGCTCTGCGGCGTGGTTGCGACCGCCTGGTCAGCGGCGTCGCCGGTGACCGGCGGGTGCTCGAAGAGGCCAAGGCGGAACATCGGGGTCGTGATGCGGCGGATCATGTCGTCCACCCGCGACTGCGGCACCGACCCGTCCTGCACGGCAGTCTTGAGCTTCGCTCCCCACTTGGCAGGCTGCGCGAACGAGATTCCGGCATATCCGTCGCCGGCCATCTCCATGTCCAGACCGGCGTTGGCTGCCTGGGCGGTCGTGAAGTTGGCGCCCCAGTCACTCATCACGAAGCCGTCGAAGCCCATCTCCTTCTTGAGGAGGTCTGTCATCAGCGCCTTGCTCTCGCACGCGTGGACCGAGTCGACCCGGTTGTACGCGCACATGAACGATCCGACGCCAGCGGCAACGGCGGCCTCGAACGGCGGCAGGTACATCTCGCGCAGCGTCCGCTGATCGACTTGCGACGAGTTGGTCTTGCGGTCGGTCTCCTGCTCGTTGAGCACGAAGTGCTTGGCGTTCGCCATCACGCCGGGGGTGGACTGGATGCCCTTGATCAGGCTCACGCCCATCTTGGTGGTCAGGTACGGATCCTCGCCTGCGTACTCCAGGTTGCGGCCGGCCAGCGGATTGCGGGACATGTTCAGGCCCGGGCCGAGGATGACGTTGACGCCCTTGACGATCGCTTCGTCCGCCAACACCTCGCCGTACGCCTTGATCAGGTCGGTGTTCCACGTCGTGGCCTGGGTGATGCCCTGCGGGAAGGCTGTCGTGCCCTTCTGGTTGAAGCCGATGCCACCTGAGCTGTCGTTGAGCACGAGGTCAGGAATGCACAGTCGCGGGTTGCCGACGATGACGCCCGACGCACCCTTGTTCGGCGCCTTCGGGTTGAGGATGCCGATGCCGGTGACCATCTGGATCTTGTCGTCCAGCGTCATGGCCGCGACGAGCTCTTTTGCCCGCGTCGCCGACGACTTGGACGTGTCCATCCATGAGCAGGTGGCCGCGGCTGTGGTCTCTGCCGCAACGGGCGAGACCGCCAGGACCGAGCCCGTCATTGCCAACGCAGCCACCATCGCACCGAAGCGGCGACCTCCACGGTTCTCCAGCTTGGCGCGCATGAACGTCCTTCCTCGAGGCGGTCCAGGCAACGCGACGATCAACAGCCCGCGCTTGCGAGGGACTCAGTGGCGGAAACTGTAACGAGTTCTACTGTCAGTCCGTTACGAACACCCGTCAATGGCCGCGGGCGAGCAGCTCTCGTGCGTGGGCGATGGCCTCTGGCGTTCCAGGGAACACCAGACCCTCGCGCCGCAACGAGTCCGCGACGCCGAGCGAGGTCAGGACGTCGTGGTGTCCAGAAGCAATGCCGGACAGCATGACGGTGATACCGCGATGCTCCAGCTTGGAGATGGCATCGCCGAGCACCTGGGCGCCCGTGGCATCGATGGTCGTGACCCTGGACATACGCAGGATCACAATCTTGACGTCAGCGATGTCAGGGAGCTCCAGCAGGACGCGGTGGGCTGCGGCAAAGAACAAGGGGCCATCGAGCCGATAGGCAACGATGTGTTCGCTGAGCAACGCGTGTTCCTCGTCGCTGTGATCCCCAGCCTCAAGCGGCACAACTTCCAAGCGGGCGCTGCGAGCAACGTCCCGTAGGGCCAAGATGACGGCAACTCCCACGCCGACGCCGACGGCGGTGACGAGATCGACGGCAACCGTGACGGTGAACGTGAGCGCGACGATGACGGCGTCGGCACGGGTCGCGCGCATCAAGGTTCGAATGGATCCGGCTTCGATCATCCTGACGCAGGTTGCAAACAACACTCCAGTGAGTGCCGCGAGCGGAATCTCTGACACCAGAGGAGCCGCCGCAAAGATCACGACCAACAGAGCGACGGAATGTGTGACAGCGGCCAACCGTGAGCGCGCACCAGCTCGTACGTTGACCGCAGTGCGGGCCAGCGCAGCGGTCGCAGCGACTCCCCCGAAGACCGGAACTACCAGATTGGCCAGCCCCTGGCCGAACAGCTCACGGTCGGGATCATGGCGTTCGTTGACGCTCATACCGTCCGCCACGGTTGCGCAGAGCAAGCTCTCCAGCGCGGCAAGGGCCGCAACCGCCAGCGCAGGCGGGATCAGCGAACCAACAGATCCGAGGTCGACGAAGTCGATCGACGGTGCTGGCAAACCTGACGGAAGGTGACCGAGCTGCGCAAGACGCAGGTCGAACACGCGGGTCAGAACAGTCGCGGCGATGACTCCGATGAGCGAAAACGGAACACCCGGCTTCCAGCGCGCTCCGACCAGCATCAGCAGTGCGACAGCCAGCGCGACGACCAACGGGGTGATGTGGGGATGGTCGGCGAACCGGCCGACGGCGTCGGCCGCGGTTCGCCACACTCGATCTCCGGAGGCATCCGTGACACCCAGCGCCGCTGGCACCTGCTGCAAGGCGATCACCACCGCGATCCCCGCTGTAAAGCCTTCGATGACTGGCACCGGCAGGAAGCGCACATACCCACCGAATCGCGCCATCGCCATCGCAATCAGGACGAGTCCGGCCATCGCCCCAACCATCAACACACCAGCCGCCCCATGATGGTGAACCACCGGAACGAGAACAACTGTCATGGCGCCGGTGGGCCCGGAGACTTGGAGGTTGGACCCACCGAACACGGCAGCAACGATGCCCGCGATCACCGCCGTCACCAGGCCAGCCTGGGCTCCCAGTCCCGAGGCAACACCGAATGCGAGCGCCAGCGGCAATGCCACCACAGCGACTGTCAGCCCCGCGAGCAGGTCCTGCCTGGGGTTCCTTCGCATGGCACGCAGGTCGACAGCTTCGGGAGCGAGCTCACCGAGTCTCGATCCGAAACTGCCGACGACACCGGCCGCGAAGCGACGGGTTTGTGCCAAACGTTCGACCAACGCATTCACGCGGCTTCAACCGATAGGTGGATCGGGACGTTCGCCGTCATGGGTTCCTCCGTCGGCACCACTGGACGTGCCAATTGAAGAGTACATCACTTGAAGAATTCTTCATATCGTGTACCGTTTTGAGAGGGCTGCGAATTGCGGTCATACGTTCTGGCACCGGGAAGGCACGATCAGCCATGTCTGACCGCGATCAACCGACGTCAGACATCGACGGGCAGCTACCCGCCTGGCTCGCGCAGGCCCCCGGGCACGAAGGCCATCCCGAATTGTTTGTCCGAAACACACCAGGACTGCAGCCACAGTCACACCTTCGATGGCGCGCAAGCTGCAGCTGCGGATGGACTGGTCGGGCCGAGTATCTCGGCACCCGCGAAGGCCGGGGATGCCCGCCCACGGTCACCGCAGTGACCCGCGCCGAGTGGGAAAGACACATCGCGCCGATCGATGCCCTCTTTCAGCTCAGCCGGTTCAGTGCGCGACGACCCGAACACGCCGCCGAGCTCGACCATGCGGTCGCCACGGCATTGCGGCTCGGCGCATCGTGGCACGAGATCGCGATAACTACCCGTTTGACGTATGCCGACGCCCGCCGTCGATGGGGGCTCTAGAAGAGCCCGCGATGTAACGGTCAAAGCGATCAGCGATAGCCGCGTAACCCGGCGCCTCGGGCGTCGTTATTGATCCTGTAGATGGCAAACTCCCTCCCGCCTCTGCGTAAGCAGGCCCGGCCCGTGGACTCCCTCCCGGCCGGGCCTTACGCATTCC
>JAKFCR010000236.1:0-1862 GCA_036676545.1 Aeromicrobium sp.
CGGCCCGGAGACCCCGTGGCCGCGTGATTGAGGGAGACGCATGAGCTTGACCACGCCAGACACCTACATGGCTGACGATCCAGCGGGAGACTTCCCGATCGTTCAGCTCCTGACGCCCGAGGGCGAGCGCGTCAGCCACCCTGAGTTCTCCTACGACGGCGACGACGAGAGCATCCGCGATCTCTACCGCGACCTCGTCCTCATGCGCCGCGTCGACTTCGAGGCTCACGCGCTTCAGCGTCACGGCGAGATCGGTCTGTGGCCGCCTGCCCAGGGCCAGGAAGCCGCCCAGATCGGTTCAGGCCGCGCCCTCCGCAAGCAGGACTTCGCCTTCCCGACCTATCGCGAGCACGGAGTTGCGTTGTGCCGCGGAGTCGATCCCGGGCAGCTCGTCGGACTGTTCCGCGGTACGGAGCTCGGTGGATGGGACCCCAACGAGCACGGCATCGCGCTCTACAGCATCGTGATTGGCGCCCAGACCCTTCACGCGACTGGCTACGCGATGGGTCTGACTCTCGATGGAGCAGTCGGACACAACGACCCGGAGCGCGACGCCGCCGTCATCGCCTACTTCGGCGATGGCGCAACCAGCGAGGGCAGTGTCAGCGAGGCCTTCGACTGGGCCGCGGTCTTCAACGCTCCGGTCGTGTTCTTCTGCCAGAACAACCAGTACGCGATCTCTGCTTCAACTGATCGGCAGACCCGGGGACCGATCGCTCAGCGGGCCGGAGGCTTCGGGTTCCGTGGACTGCGGGTCGACGGCAATGACGTCCTGGCGTGCCACGCCGTGACGAAGGCGGCGCTGCAGAAGGCTCGTGACGGCGAGGGTCCGACTCTGATCGAGGCCTACACCTATCGCATGGGTGCGCACACCACGTCCGATGACCCGACCCGCTACCGCGAGACTTCCGAGGTCGAGACCTGGAAGCTCAAGGACCCGATCGAGCGCGTCAAGCGCTATCTGCAAGTGCAGGGCACGCCTCAGGAGTTCTTCGACGCCCTTGAGGTTGAGGCCGAGGAACTCGGCAAGAACCTCCGAGAGGCCTGCAAGGCGCTGCCGGAGCCCGATCTTGAATCGCTGTTCGACAAGGTCTACGTCGACGGCGCGACCCCCGAGCAGCTTGAGCAGAAGGCCGCATACATCGCCTTCAGAGACGGCCTCGAGACCGAAGGGACACCCGCATGACGAAGATGCCCCTCTCCAAAGGTTTGAACTCTGGACTCCGTGCGGCCATGGAGGCCGACGAGAAGGTCCTGATCATGGGCGAAGACGTTGGCCGACTCGGCGGCGTCTTCCGTATCACCGACGGGCTGCAGAAGGACTTCGGCGAGAGCCGTGTCATTGACTCTCCGCTGTCGGAGCAGGGCATCCTCGGCACCGCGGTCGGTATGGCGATGCGCGGCTACCGTCCCGTGCTCGAGATCCAGTTCGACGGCTTCGTCTACCCCGCGTACGACCAGATCGTCAGCCAGGTCGCCAAGTTCCACTTCCGCAGCGGCGGCAAGGTCAAGATGCCGATCGTCATCCGCATCCCGTTCGGTGGCGGCATCGGCGCAGTCGAGCACCACTCCGAGAGCCCCGAAGGGCAGTTCGCGCTGACCGCCGGACTCAAGGTCGTCGCATGTTCCAACGCAAACGACGCCTACTGGATGATCCAGCAAGCCATCGCCAGCGACGACCCGATCGTGTTCATGGAGCCCAAGCGTCGCTACTGGGACCAGGGTGAGGTCGACCTCGAGCACGATCCGTTCCCGCTTCACAAGTCGCGCATCGTTCGTGAAGGAACCGATGCGACGCTGATCGCGTACGGGCCGATGGTCAAGACCTGCCTGGAGTCCGCGGACGCTGCCGCCGAAGACGG